>CAYLJQ010000787.1:0-3400 GCA_964383955.1 uncultured Heliomicrobium sp.
ATTATTGGTGGGTTTGCAGGAGTCAATGATGACGTTCGAAAACGGGCAAATTTCCAACTTGCGCTGTCTCGTATGACCATGACGCACGAATTGGCCAGAGTCGTTTTGACTGAGCAAATTTATCGTGCATTTACGATTTTGGCAGGCTTGCCTTATCACAAAATCTGAAGTTTAATCGCCGACTTCAAAAAAGCAGATTCTTGAAGTTTGGAGAAGAGTGGATGGATAAAAAGAAACTGAAAGCTTATCAAGATCGCCTGGTTGCAGAACGCAACTCACTTCTGGGTGTCGTTGGACGCACTGAAGACTATGGACGCGAAGCGGATATTGAAGCTACGCAAGACCCTGCTGACAAGGCTTCCAACTCATACACCAAAGAATTACTTTTCAGTCAGTCAACCAATGACAGACTCATCCTCACGCAAATTGAAGAAGCCCTTCAACGTATTGAAGATGAGGAATATGGTGTTTGCACCAATTGCGGAAACGAAATCCTTCCGAAGCGCCTGGAAGCGCTTCCCTGGGTTCGTTATTGCATCAATTGTCAGGAGCTGGCTGAAAAAGGACTTCTTGACGAAGAAGAATAATTCCTCGGAAATCTCAACGTCTAACAACTTAGTTTTAGCGGCAATAATCAATGACCCGCTAACAGGCTTTAGCAATTGGCTTACCGAAAGGGATTGATAGTCATCAGTGTTGACTGAATTTGATGTTTCGGGTAAAACTTATCCCGCTTTTGATCCTCGTGGTAAATTTTAGTCGTAGCAGGAATTTAAGCCTGAAAAGTGCTTGCCGGTGGTGGCAAGTTTAAGCTAAGCTGCAATCCCCAAACCGGGCTACTTCAAGCTCGGTAGAAGTTCTAGCAATCAACTATAAACTCTCTTCTAGTCTGGGTAGTTATACTTAGGCAATGGATAGAAACATTGAAACTAAATAGTTCACGGGAGGAACCATAATGCGTAAGCCAACTATGTTTCGGAAGGCGTTGACAGTTTTGGTAGTGTTAACCGTCAGCAGCTTCTATTCGTTGGTGACTTCTTCAGTGCTCGCGCAAACTGCGGCCAAAGCTGCAGGTGAATTGTCAGTTACTGGCAACGTCACCATCAATGGCACTTCGGCAATTTCTGGCGCGACGGTATTCAGCGAGAGCAAAATCAAAACTGCGCGCAATGGTATGGCAACTGTAAATCTTGGCAAAATTGGACGAGTCCAACTCGGCCCGGAATCAGAAATGACGATCAGTTTTGTCGAGGGCAGAATCGGTGGAAATTTGACGGCTGGGCGTGCAACTGTCAGCACTCCCACTGGAGTAGCAATCAATGTTGCTACCGCAGAGGGTGTGGTGACTGCTGAAGGCAAGAACGCTTCCAGTCTGACGATTGACGTTACCTGCGGCAATACTCGGGTAGCTTCAAGCCGGAGTGATGCTAAAGTTGCTTCAGGCAGCAAGGTCGAATATGTCGCTGCGGGCAGCGAGGTTTCCGTCGGTTCTCAAACCGCTCCTCGTTGCGCTCGACTTTCGACTGCCAATCAAAGCAGCGGCCTTAGCCCTGGCGCGATTGCGGCTCTGATTATCGCCGGAGTTGGTGGAGCAGTTGCCGGTATCGTTGCTGCTTCACAATCAGATAATGTGACGCCGAGTTCGATTGTCGTAAGCGGCTTCCGCCCGTAATCGCAATTCGGCAATCAGCGAGACTGGCAGCATAACTGACGGTCCAACTGGAAAACTGGCGATGCGCCGGAGTCACTCGGTTATCGAATGATTCCGGCGCATTGTTTCAATAAAGACTTGAAAGATTGAATGCCCCTCTGTTTTTGATCGCGATTCGTACCGCTTGCCCACTCTCACCGAAATTGGTCACGAGTCTTTATTTGGTCTTACCGCAATGACTCATCGTAATCCTACTTCTCGCATATTTTTATTCTGTGCTTTTTTATTTTTAAGCGCTCCAACTGCTTTTGCTCAGCAGGATGGTTTAGCGGCCAATAACCCTTCAAACAATTCGAGCCGTCCTAATCGGGATTACCGAATTGGTCCAGGCGATGTGCTTCTTGTCACGGTAGCAGGTGAAGCTGATCTGAAAGGGGTGAAGAAAAAGGTTTCGCAGGAAGGCACAATCGAGCTTTTATATATTGATCATAGTGTCAAGGTTGCGGGGCTGACGGAACAGCAAATCACGGAGCTTTTGCGGAAAGAATTCAACGTAATTCTTAAAGAACCGCAGGTGACGATTTTCATCGAAGAATATAATGCTCAAAAAGTTTCGATTGCTGGAGCTGTCAATAAACCAAAACAGGTGGCTCTCAACCGGGAAATGCGTATTTACGATTTGATCAGCGAAGCCGGGGGCCTTTCAGACAAAGCCGGAGATGTGATTCAACTGGTGCGGTTTTATCCCACAGAAAGCATGGAAGTCATCAGGCTAAATGATCTGGTTCGAAAGCCTGAATTGAACAGGGCTTTGCGCGACGGCGATATGATCAACGTCCCGGAAGCCGGGGTTGTTTATGTCACCGGAAATGGCGTTAACAAGCCTGGAGCCTTTCCGTTAAAAGAACCAATCAAGCTGACGGCTGCGATCGCTCTGGCAGGAGGTTTGGCTCCTGATGCGAAAAAGAAAGAAGTTCAACTGGTCCGTTCCAGTGGAACTGATCAGGCCTCTACTACGGAAACAATTATCAATTACGCTGACATTGAAAAAGATCCCGCTAAAGACATCGTCCTCAGACCTTATGATGTGGTTATGGTTCCGGAGTCAAATCGCAGCAAACAGACCCGTTCTTTGATCCAGGCCTTCGCTGGCGGATTGTCCAGCGCTTTGGGCTGGGGCATTTTCAGATAGATTTAAACCTCATATTTGTGATGAATAACTTCGACGACAATCAGACTGCTCTCACCAACATTCCCCAATCGAATAGAGACCTGGGAAGAGATGTTCGTAAAGTTGGCGGTTATCCTGCATACAGCCGCTATCCTGCCGTAGACGTTGAAAAGAACTCCGTACGCGAATACTTCCGAATCATTCGCCGGCATAAATGGATCGTTCTGGCCACGTTGGTTGTTCTGGTGACCATCGTGACGATTGGCACCATGTTGACGAAGCCGGTTTATCGCGCCGTAGCCAAGCTGGAAATTGGCCGCGAAACGGAGCGCGTTGCACAGGGCAGGCAAATTCTTGAACTGGAAAGTGCCAGTGTCTTTAACCCCTTCTTTCTGCAAACCCAGGTGGATATTCTGCACAGCCGTGATTTGGCCCGGCGAGTGATCCAGAAACTGAATTTGTCTGAGAATGACGAATTCAAGCTGAAAAATGCCGATAAGATTGCAGAAAACGAGCGCGAAGTTCGTCTGGTGAATGCCTTTCAAGCGCGATATGACGTTTCGGTTGGCCGTCAAACC
>CAYLJQ010000788.1:0-3398 GCA_964383955.1 uncultured Heliomicrobium sp.
ATTTCATTTTCTGTATCTCCCTGTGCTGCGATAGCATTGCCTCCCCAAACGATCGCCCACGCTTGCTCCTGTGCAATATCGTGTTCGGTGCAATGTGCGATACAAGTTTCCGCAAAATGCTGCACCTGAGCGTATTCACGAACATAGGTATGAAAAATGGTGGCGAACATCTGAGCCATCGCCAGACTGCGGCTATCACCGGTTTTTTCCGATACAGAAAATGCTTCCTGTAATTTTTTTCTGGCTTGGTCAGGATAGCCAAGAATCCACAAAGCGCGCGGGAGTTGGCCTGAACTGTAAACTCCAGGATTAAACAATAACAGAGAAAGGTAAGCCTGATGCTGAAGATGGTCGTAATAGTGGATTGATTGTTCCAGATGCTCACGGGCGAGAAGCACTTCGCCCATATGTGTCAGCGTAAAACCGAGCACCTTATGTGCCGCCGCCAGCAGAACTTTTTCATTGCTTGCTTGGGCGATCTGTAACATCTGCCCGCCAATCTGTCGTGAGGCTTCCAAGTCCCCTCCGACCATATAAAAGCCCCACAGCCCCCAAAGAACGAGAAACACTTCTGGGGAATTACCCAACGACTGACAAAGTTCTCTAGCCCGCGCATAACTGGTTCCAGCCTCAGGAGCCGCATATCCTCGCGTGACCGCAACCGCCATCCCTAGCGTCAGTTCCAGCGTCAGTTCTTTCTGCACATGCTGCTGGCTGTCAGGAAGTGATTTCAGCAAACGTAGTCCACGCTGCGCCAAAACAGCCGCTTCAGCGTTAGCAACCAGTTCGGCAGCTCGTTGTGCGGCTATGATGTAAAACTCAACTGACCGTACAAAGTCACGTGCGGTTTCAAACAACGGCGCGAGTTCTGAAGCGATGTTCCTACTCTTTTCGCCATAAAAGCTTATTAAAGACTGTGCTACTGCTCCACTCAGGCTTGCCTTGCGCGTGACGCGCAAACCAGCATAAAGCGCGTTCTGATACAGCACATGCACAAACCGATATTTGAGCGTCAGCGTGCCATTCGGAAACTCTGCTTCACTCGTCAGCTTCACAAACGCAAAGACCCGTTCCAGCTTTTCCAATCGCTCTTCGATTTCATCCGCATCAAGATTCAACACCTGCGCCACGACTGCCGAATCGAATTCGTAGCCTTGCACACTTGCCGCCGTAAGCAGCTTGCGGTCGTCTTCACTGAGCTGCGCAATCTTGCGTTCGATCATTCCGCGCACCGATTCCGGCAATTCGCGTTCGATGTCGGGTAAGGCTTGCGCCAGCATCCAACTGGGAGCGCCGACATCCTGTCGGCGTTCTTCTTTTGCAATCACACCGCGATCCCGCAAGTACCTCACAAGGTCCGCCATAAACAGCGGACTGCCTTCTGTTTTGGCGTGGATCAACTTCGGAAATTCAGGCGGGAAACGATGCTGCGGAAATTCCAGCGCCAGGTATTCGGCAACTTCGGCTTCGGTCAGGAATTCCAACAGCAGTTCCCGGCACACGCCGCGCGTCTGCAAATCCGGCTTGATCTGTAAGAAAGGATGTTTGGCCAGCAACATATCCGACGGCCTGTATGTTACGACTATCAGCACATTTAGCGCGTCAAACTTGCCCGCCAAAAAGCTGAGCAGATCAATCGTCGAGACATCGGCCCAATGCAAATCGTCAAAGAAAATCACCAGCGGCTGATTTTGCGCGACGGCTTGCAGGAAAGCCGCCAACTCGCGCTTCATCCGTTCCTGCGAAGCGGCTTTGACTTCGGCCAGCAAACGCGCGGACTCTTCGCTTTCGCCGGAAAGCGGCACGACTTGCGCATACCACGTCGGCGCAAGTTGTTTCATTTTGAAAGAACCCGACTCGCTACCGCTCGCAGTTCCGTACCGGAGCAGTGCTTCCAATGCTTCCAGCAACGGCAAATACGCTTCCGTCCCGGCCAGCCGTTCGGAGCAACGGCCCCGCGCAATCGTGCATTGCTGTTCCGCCGCAAGCTCAGTCAGGAAATCTTCGACCAGCGTTGTTTTACCAATGCCCGGCTCGCCCGCAACGCACAGCAGCGACCCGCGTCCGGCTTTGGCTGCATTGAAAGCCGCGCGCAATTCCAAACGTTCCGGCTTGCGTCCGACTGTGCGACGGGCAGAAAGAAGCGTTGGCGGATGAAGAGCGCCGCTTCCTGTTGTCCCGCTGTTTTGCTGCCGTTCGATCTCCCGCAAAGCAGCTTCAAGCTGTGCGGCGGATGGCCTTGCGCCCGCGTCCTTTGCCAGCATGCGTTGGATCAAGGCATCAATCGCGGCAGGCAAGTTGGGATTTAGCTGTGCGGGCGGACGCGGGGTTTCGGTTGTGATTTGTTGCAGCGTGCCCAGCAGCGTCGCGGAATTGAACGGATGCGTTCCCGTCGCCAGTTCATAAAACAACACGCCAAGCGCGAAGATGTCCGTGGCGCTGGTGACTTTTTCACCGCGCGCCTGTTCGGGCGACATGTACTTGACCGTGCCGAGCAGGACGCCGGATTTGGTTCCCGCCAAGGAATCGGCTTCGCCAAAATTTTCCCGGCTGGCATCCAGTCTGGCCAGACCGAAATCCAGCACCTTCACGTAGCCATCATCGCGCACCATGATGTTGTCAGGTTTAATGTCTCGGTGGGTGATGCCTGCCGTGTGGGCGACGTGCAAGGCTTTGGCAAGCTGGCTGCCCCAGGCAATCAGCGAGTCAAGACTGATACTTTCCGCCGTCATCGCTCGCAGCGTGCGACCGGCGACCAATTCCATGACGATAAAACGCCCGGCTTCGCTTTCGCTGATTTCGTGAATCGTGATGATATTCGGATGGTTGAGCGCCGAAATTGCCAGAGCTTCCTGCTCGAAACGGCGGAGCCGGTCAGCGTCATTTGTAAATTCGGCGGGCAGTAACTTCAATGCGACTTTGCGTTTCAGCCGCGTGTCTTCGGCCAGCCAGACTTCGCCCATCCCGCCCTTGCCCAAGAGAGAAATGATTTTGTATTGATTGATGCGGCGCTGCGCAGATTCCGTCAAAGGATTCGGCAGCATGGCCGTGGCGTCTTCTTCGTTTGAAACTTGATCGGATGGCGAGGCAATTCGTTCGGCATGATCTTCAACGGCGTTTCCGGCAATGAAGCTGCCCGCTTGTTCGTGTGCAGCCAGCAGCGATTCGACTTCATGGCGCAGTTCTGCGTCTGTGCCGCATGCTTGCGCCAGAAAGTCTGATCGCTCGGCGGTGGCCAATTCCAGCGCGCGATAATAAAGCTGTTCAACTTGTTGAAATCGTTCAGCGTTCATTTTTTATTGATGCCCGTAACCGCTGCGGCCTCTTCGCCGCGCTAGCGGCAGCTGAATTTAGCCGTGGGTTTTCAACCCACGGAAAGGAAGACATCCGATGGCCAC
>CAYLJQ010000789.1:0-3393 GCA_964383955.1 uncultured Heliomicrobium sp.
GTCTGACATCGTCTACGCGCCCCGTGACAACAATTGACTGATTTCGCTTACTCAGTTCCAAAAGCTCGCTTCCAGGTTTGCGCCCTACAACCGTTAACTTGACGCTGGGAATTTGGGCGCGAACCAAAGGAAGAATTTCGCCGCAAAACCAGTGAATAGCATCAACGTTCGGCAGCCAATCCATAGAGCCGGTAAAAACCAGACTCGCAGGTTCCGCCTGAGCTGTGGCCTGGGGACGGAAGAAATCCGTGTCAACGCCTGTCGGAACGTCTGTGACAGCTTCGATTCCATAATCGTCCCGCATCATTTCGCAATCTTCACGGGAAACAGCGATGACGTGGTTGTAGCGCTGGCATTCCGACCGCTCCAGAGATCGCATCTTTTTCCACTGCCCGAACAAGTACAGTCGCTTGAGCGGATTGGTCTGTGTTTCGTAATGGCGCTTCCAAATCATGGCTTCGACATTGTGCTGAAACAGTACCGTAGCGCAGCCAAGCTGCTGCGGCAGATTGATGCTGGGTGTCAGGAAATCACAAACAACAACGTCCGGCTTATCTTGTTTAACGCGCTGAAGAATCTCTCGTCGCATTTCAGCGGACTCATATTTTTTGACGGCGTACGGCAATCGCGAAAACAGATTTTTCAGCAGTTCAATATAAAAACCCGGGGAAAATTTGGCGTGGGTACGGTGTGGGATCGTGACCAGTTCGTGGCAATACTCTGTGGATTTTTCGCGCGCATCCGGCGAAGCCGCTCCATCATCCAGCGTTAAGTAGGTAATTTGATGATCGCGTTTGAGATGCTTCAACATTTCGTAAGTGCGAATCTTGCCGCCCTTATCAACGGGATGAAGTAATTCAGTCTTTATCCAAAGTATTTTCAAGTACCTTCTCCTGCTTTCTGCCTAAGCTGCTGCATAAGCCATTTGCCTAGGCAGGCTTTCCGGCTTGGATATATTTTGTTGGTCGCCGTCAATAAAACGGCGTTGCCAGATTTCAAAGTTGATCAGCATCCACAATCGCTCCGCGTGGTTTTCGCCTGCCTGATGCCCGGCGACCAGGTTGCGAACAAATTCAGGCTCAAAAATTCCCCGTTCTCTTGCGCGCGCGCTAAGCACGTATTCATCCAGCAAATGCCGGAATTGACCGCGAAGCCAGGTTCCGACCGGCACTGGAAACCCCATTTTCTTGCGCGTCAAAATTTCGCTCGGAACCTTATCTACCATCGCCTGGCGCAAAATGTATTTGGTCGTCAGACCGCGGAGCTTCATTTTTTCAGGCAGCCGCGCGGCAAATTCAACAAGTTTGTGATCCAAAAACGGAACGCGACTTTCAATGGAAGCAGCCATGCTCATCTGATCCTGCTTCATCAGCAGTTCGTGCAGATAGGTTTTCATGTCAGCCGCCAGCAGTTGATCCAGCATCGTCATTGCATCCGACTCGCCCATTAAGGCCAGCGAAGTTTTATACGGATCACTTTCCGTCATTCGAGCGCGCGTTTCTGCAGTAAACAGGCTTTGCTGACGCCGTCGTGAAAAGACAGAAAAATTGTCGAAGTAAATGCTTTCGATGTCTGATGGAACGCACAAAAAAGTCCGGGCAAGTTTTTGCCGGACAGCCAGAGCGCCACTGCCGTTTTCAATTGTATGTTTGACCAAACGGCGCAGCGGTGAAGGCACCGTAAAGCTGTAAGCACTGCCAAGAGCCAGGTTGTAAATCGTCTTGCGGTATTTGTCGTAGCCGGCAAGCAGTTCATCGCTGCCTTCGCCGGTCAGAACGACCTTAACGTGCTCCCCAGCCAGCTTGGACACAAAATAAAGCGGGATACTGGAAGGATGCGCAATGGGTTCGTCTTCCTGATAAACCATCCCAGGCAGAGCATCAAAAAATTCCTGCGGGCTGACAACAATTTCGTGATGATCCGTGTTGAAAGCCCGCGCAGCCATTCGCGCATATTCCAGTTCGTTGGCTTCCCGTTCCTGAAAAGCGACGGAAAAGGTTTTGATGCGGTCGCTGACCAGTTTGCTCATCACACCGGCAATTGCAGTGGAATCAATTCCGCCAGATAAAAACATCCCCAGCGGTACATCAGCCATCAATCGCAGCCGAACGGATTCGCGGAACAACTGGTCAAACTGTTCGATGTATTGTTTGTCGCTGAGGGGCGTTTCGTGTTTGGCAAAGCTGACTTCCCAATATTTCTGAATCTCGACGCGGCCATCCTGCCAAACCAGGGTATGACCTGGCGGCAATCGGCGAACACCGCGAAATAGAGTTTCATCGCCGGAGGTGTAACGATTCGCGGAGAAATCCGCCAAAACGTTGTAGTTGAGTTCTGGTTTGACGGCGCGCGATTCAATCAAAGCTTTAATTTCTGACGCAAAGTGCAACTCGCCGTCTTCTGACAAGGTGTAATAAAGCGGCTTCACGCCCAGCCGGTCGCGCGCCAACAACAATTGCCGTTTGTTTCCATCCCAGATTGCAAAGGCAAACATTCCGCGCAAATGCTGAACTGCCGCCGGGCCAAATTCTTCGTAAAGATGGACAATTGTTTCCGTGTCGCTGGTTGTTCGATATTGGTGGCCCTGAGCCATCAGCATTGGGCGGTAATCTTTGTGATTGTAGATTTCGCCGTTGAAAACAATTTGAATCTGGCCGTCTTCATTCGACATGGGCTGATGACCACCGCCAAGATCAACAATCGAAAGCCGCCTATGGCCAAGCCCAATACCGCCATCAATAAAGCTGCCCGCATCGTCAGGCCCTCTATGCGTCAGCGTATCGCGCATCCGTTTGAGCAACGACTCGTCTATTCGGCGATTTAATTTTCCAGGTACAGCTATGCCGCAAATTCCACACATTGTTTCCCTTGCCCCTTTTCACCTCATTGCCAACTGAGCCAGTTTCAATTGCCAACTGGTTGCTTCCCTTTCAAAAGACGCGCGCCGCACCTTGCGCTCGATCAAAAAGCCAACTCCATTGATCACCACGCGATTGAATTGTGAATGAAAAACCAAGTCGAATTTGTCTGTTCCGTTTATGGTGACTTCCAGCCAATCTTGGCGAAATTCCAACGAGCAGTAATTGGCGAAGGTACGTGACGCAAATTCCAAACAACCCTGAATTTCCAGTTGTTGCCCGCCAATCAGTCCCGCATGGACAGGAGTACCGTCCAAAACACGCAGCCAGGCCAAAGCACCTGACGATGACAGGACACCGCTGCTCAATCGGCTGGCCTGATCTCCAATCAGCACGATGTCGTGTGCGTTGCCAGTCGAGATTTTGAAACCGCCCTCGCCCAACGCAGAAACCGCTTGGCGGCTGTAATTGATTTTCTTGGAAGCCTTTGCGGGAAGAATCAACGTGGCAAAAGCTTGTCTTCCTTTGCCGGAGG
>CAYLJQ010000790.1:0-3390 GCA_964383955.1 uncultured Heliomicrobium sp.
CCAACATTCTGTGGCTGAAATTGATTCGACCACAAGACAGCTTTGCCTGATTTTCCTTAACCTCTTCCATTTTTAACCGAATTACATGTTGCATGAGGTTTCGGCTATGAAACTACTGAAAAATAGTGCTTTACAGGTTTTTTAACGCGTGGTACCTTCCGCGCCATCTTAAACAAACAATTAAGCAGTTAGGTTCAAGAGCGGTGTTTCCGGTTTACTGATTCAAGTAAATCGAATCAAAAAGTTCAGAGTTCATTGGGGAAACTAAACCCCAGGTCAAACATTGTTAAGCGAATGCGTTTATCTGCCGCAGCCCCGGCCAGATTGGCAGATTCTGTATAGCTAACGACAACAAATTGACATAACGAAGTACATCTTCGACGACGATTCGTGGGAGTTGTAATGATAGCTCTGGTACTGAAGGTGTTAGTCGGTGCCAGGCTAAAACAATACAAGAAATATTTGGAGGTGTTGCTTGAAACGGGTAGCCAATTCTTACTCAGCTAGAAACAATTCTGTTGCGGTTCGCGCACAGGCCACGCCATTTGGCGGACATTCATCAGTGGGGGCTCGCGTCGAAGGCTTGATCCCCAGCATTCCCAATTATGCCTGGTTGGCAATGCTGACATTGGCATTGCTGGCATTATCGGTCACAACGTTTCTTCGCGCGCAAGGCGCTGAACGTGAGGCAGTCAAAACACACTCACTTGCTGTGACACGCGTTGAAGATGCAAGAGTCGCCAACAAACATGCCAAGTCACAGACCGAAAAGATCAAAAACGACCCAACCGTGAAAGCGCGTAATGCCCAGGAGCAGATGCGCGGTGTGCGCTCCAACGAAATCATCGTTGCCACACCATAACTCACAGCATTTTTCTCTGTGAATCCGAAACGAAGAAGAGCCGCGCAGCCTTGAGCGAATTCAAGACTGCGCGGCTCTCTTGGTTTTGCGGCCATAATTTCCAAGCCGCCAGTTTTCAACGACAATTCCATCAACAATTCCTGGGCAAGATTCACGTCCAACTGCTTCCGGGGTTTTTCGTCACGATTGGTTATTTGGGATTGATGCCTCAGCCGCAGGAATCCACTCTGCAAGTTTGGCCTGATAGGCAGCCCGTTTTGACTAAATGAAGTCAGACAGTGTCTGCGGTCCTCCTCAACATTGGTGCTCAGCAACGGAGTCACACAGAAAATGAAAAGAGCCGATGCGGGGAGTCATCGGCTCCAAAAAGCTCAGTAATCGGAATGGCACTGCACCAGGGACTGCCTGGCAAACGCTTGATGTCATTCGTTCTCTCGGCTGCTGTAAATTGATAAGCGCAACCGAGTCATCAGTCTCCAATGCAATCTCTCAAAATGATTGGCGAACGGGGCATAAGCCAACCATTTGGAAAAAACGTTGACCGCGCTTGTGCTGAATGTATACCTAACAAGAAACAAAGCGCATCCCATTTCCTCGGTCTTCATTTCTTGCCTGGCCCTCTGCTAATCCCACGTTAGCATTCGGATGTGCCTACTTTAAGGTTAAGGGGATGGTCAGCAAATGGGTAGAACTACGTGTTTTGAGGCGTTAAATTGCAAGGAAACTTATTTTCTCAAGCTTGCTTTGGGCTTTGCGGTAAGCTCAGCATCGAATTTACCGGCAGGCGCGATGCCATAAAACTCTTTGACGGGAAGGGCGACAATCTCCTGCACGCGCTGGCGCAACGCCTCAATATCGTTTTTGCCAAGACCGGCAGTTTCAATCGTGTCGTGCATGTGAACAGTGATTTTGGACGGGAAGAGCTTCCAATCACCTTTTTTGCTGAATTCGTACGCGCCGACAATGCTCATAGGAACAATCGGGTACCCATATTGAACTGCCATCCGAAACGCACCTGGATTGAATTCGCCAACCAAGCCATCACGTGTTCGTGAACCTTCAGCAAAAACAATCAGGCTGACACCGGACTCCAATCGTTCACGAGTCAGCTTCATCATTTGTTTGTATTTGGCCAGATTGCCTTCGGGAGGCACAGGGACATTGCCGAATCGCCGCATCATCCATCCGTACGCCGGAATCTTGAAATGCGATTCGTGTTCCAGGCCGCGCACGAATTGTGGGATTGCCGAATAGATGATGAACGCATCCCACAGATCAATGTGGTTGCAGATGAAAAAGCTGGTGCGTGTGCGATCAAAGCCTGCCGAGTATTTCACTTCGAAATCCAAACCGGCTAAACGCAGGATGTTGCGAAACAGCCAGCGTTGCGGTTTGTCATTTTTGCGCGGATCAACGAAATAGCCCATCAGCACCAAGGCTGAACAAACCGGGAAGAAATGAACGATGCTGACGATCCAAACCAGGATCGAACGAATGTAGTGATACGCCTTCTGGAAAATGTTCAGCGATTCCCAGGCGTGGGTTGGATGATTGCGAATGTCGGACCGAATGATTGGATTACTCATCAAATGAAAGAAAAAATTTTCTCCCACGAAGCCACACGAAGATTCACCAAGCTCAAAGTTATCTTCGTGTGGCTTTGTGGGAGAGTCAGACCATAACGTTCAAAGCGGATGGCAACACTTCCAGCGATTCCATCTCGACGGTCATTACTTCGCCGTCAACCATAATGTCCATCGGCCCGCCAAAATCCATTTCGATCCGTTTGGCTTGGCCGGTCCAAATCAGCGGATGGTGGATATGCGAACCGTCATAGCATTTTGGGAAATTTTTGATGAAATCGAATCGGTCAGCCGACCAGCGAACGATTTCAATTTCTCCGCTGGCGGTGTCGGCATTTGGAGCCAGCATCATGTTGCCGCCAGTGAATTTACTGTTGTTGAAAATCAGCAGCGCAGTGCTTGGCGAATTTTCCAGCGGTTTGCCTTCCAGCTTGAGCGGGAAGATTCGTTTTTGAAATCGCGCCAGCGTCAGCACGACTGCCAAACCGTAACTTGCCGCGCCCAGAAGTTTAAATTTAGCCGCCAGCGTACAAACGTCAGCGACAAACCCCAAGCTCAGGATGTTGATGTAATAGACTTCGCCTGTTTTGTGTTTCAGCCGAATTACATCGCAAGGCCGCGAACGGTTTTCGATAATCGCTTGCAGCGCGAAGTTTGCGCCATCCTTTGTGAAATCGCGCAGGAACGAATTTCCCGTGCCGAGCGGCAAAAAACCAAGCGTCGGCGGTTTGTCGTTCAACGCTTCTGGGAACAAGCCGTTGACCGTTTCGAACGAAGTCCCATCGCCGCCGACGGCGATAAAGCGGCGATAGCCTTTCTTGTAAGCTTCGCGCGCAAGCTCCGTGGCGTGACCGGCGTGCTTGGTTTCGGCAACGTCAAATTCCACGCCTGCTGCCCGCAGACGATCCATCGTCGGTCCAAGCAGCTTTGCCGCTTTGCCGAAAC
>CAYLJQ010000791.1:0-3389 GCA_964383955.1 uncultured Heliomicrobium sp.
TGGTCATCGTTGGCTCGCAAAAAGAAGACGTCAATGCCGCGATTGCTCCTTGCATTGCTCAGATGGTTGCCGCACGCATCTTCAACGAACGCGAAGAAGCGAATCTGAAGGTGATTTACGGCGCGGTTACCGCAGGAAGCATCTGGAAGTTTTTGAAACTCGAAGGCCAGACAGTCTTCGTTGACCGCACGGAATACTATTTGCCGCAGGTTGGAAGAATTCTGGGCATCCTGTCTCACATTTTTCACGAAGGCGGCACCATGCAGAAAACCGCTCCGTAGTCTGGTTGGAAAATGCCTTGGGGAAAGCAAAACGGCTTCGTAAGGCAACGATCCCAGGAAAACGAGTCGAATGGCAGCAAATGAAAATTCAAAAACTCATTTGGCCTGATGAGCGGGTTGAGCATATTGCAAGACACGGTGTGCTGCCAGAAGAGGTCGAAGAAGTTTGCTTTAGCAATCCACTTGTTTTTCGAACAAAGGCTGAAGGCGAAAATCCTGTTTATCAGGTTCTTGGGCAAGCTGATTCAGGACGTTATCTGTTTTGTGTAATTATTCAGTTTCCCGATGGTAATGGTTTTCCGATTACGGCACGCCCAATGACTGATAAAGAAAAACAGCGATACAAACAATGGAAAGTGCGATGAATAATAGAAGTCATATCCCACAGACCGATTCGATCCAGGAATTGGCTAAGTTTTGGGACTCGCATGACCTGACAGATTTCGAATCTGAGTTAGTAGAAGTGACGGAGCCGGTTTTTGAGCGCAGCACTCCGGTTGTCGTGCATCTGGAATCACGAGAAGCAGTTGCGATTACTGAGCTTGCGAAAGGCAAAGGCGTAACACCGGACAGCCTGATTCAGGAGTGGGTCAGGGAAAAATTACGCGCCGCCTAAGTTTCATTACTCTGGAAAGAGTCAAAGCAATCCTTTTATGGAAACAGTCAAGTTAACAATTAACGGACAGGAAATGACCGCGCCGAAAGGCGAGTTGCTGATCGAAGCGTGCGAGATGAACGGCGTTTATTTGCCGCGCTTTTGTCACCACCGTGGGCTGACGCCACAGGCTTCGTGCCGTATGTGCGTTGTGCGCGTGGACAATCCGAAAATTCCGAAGCTGCAAACTGCCTGCACGATGCCGGTGACGGATGGAATGGTTGTCACCACGGAATCGCCAGAGGTCGAAGAGACTCGCACGGCGATGATCGAATTTCTATTGTCGAACCATCCGGTGGATTGCCCTGTGTGCGACCGCGCAGGCGAGTGCGAATTGCAGGATCAGACCTATGGATTCGGCGAAGACCGCACGCGATCCCAGTTTGAAGACAAGGAAAATTACCTGGAGCGTCAGATTTCGCCGTTCATTTACAACGATCCGCAACGCTGCGTTACCTGCAAACGCTGCACGCGTGTTTGTGAAGAGTGGATGGACGAAAACGCGATCACAACCATCAACCGAGGCTCGGCGACTTTGATCAGCGCCTTTGGCGGTTGGGTGGAATGTTCGGATTGCGGAAATTGCGTGGATGTCTGTCCGACTGGAACCTTGCTGCACGTGCCGTACAAATACGTTGCGCGTCCCTGGGATTTGAAACAGACGGCAACGGTTTGCAATTTCTGTTCTGACGGCTGTTCGATTCTGGCTGGAACTCGCAGCGAAAAACTGATTCGCTCTGTTGCGCGCGATGGCAGAGGCCGCACGGCAGGCGGAATCAATCACGACTTCCTGTGCTCGCTTGGCCGCTATACGGTTGATTTCGTTCACAGCAAAGAGCGTGTGGATCGTCCGATGATTCGCCGGGGCGAGCATCTTGTTCCGACAACCTGGGATGAAGCGCTCAGCGTTGTGGCGCAAAAGCTCGGCGAAGTGAAAGCCGCAAACGGCGGGCAGAGCATTGGCGTCATCAGCGCTGCACGCTTGTTGAACGAAGACCAATTCGCGCTGCGGAAATTCGCCGACGAAGTGCTGCAAACGCCGCACGCGGAGCATTATCACGATGATGACGAAGTGGATTTGACTTCGTTTTACCGCTACGGTTCGCCGACGATTGCCACGCAGGAACACATTCAAAATGCCGACACGATTCTGCTGATCGGCTCCGATCCAAACGAAGAAAATCCGCTGACAGCATTTTCGATTCGCTGGGCTGTGCGGCAGAAAGCCGCTCGCTTGCTGGTCGTGAATTCTGTGGCATCGCGTCTGGAACGCCAGGCGAATATCGCCGTCCGCGTTCGCGAAGGCAGCGAGGCCGCCATCATTCAAGCGTTGCTTGACGACGCGAAACTTGCTGACGCCGCCGATGCGATGAGCGCAAATGCCGATGACATCCGGGCGATTCGCAAGATCGTTCAGGAAAGCGGCAAGGTCGTGGTCATTTTTGGTGATGAACTGCGCGGGGCTGCGGTCGAAGCTCTGCCGCTGCTGGAAGAAGCCTTGGCTGCGCCAAGCGCCGAAGCCGCTGATGCAGCGAAGAAGGCATATATTGATTCGCTGCAGCGCGAGGTTAAGTCGTCCAACTCAACCCAGAAGCCTTCGATCAACGAAAACCCGTACACCTACATTGTCGAACATCCAACGCTGGAAGTGGGCGCTTCGCCCGCGCGCACCGAAACCAAGTTTTCTTTTGTGCCGCTGGCCCGGTATTCGAACACGCTGGGTTCGGGAATGATGGGAATGGCATCAGGATACAAAGGCGGAATGTCCGCGCAGGCAATGCTCAACGCGGCGGGCGGCGGCATCAAAGCCCTGCTGATTGCCGGCGAAGATGTGGTGTTCAAAGCCAATGGCGAAGCCGGTCTGGTCAAATCGCAACTGGGCAAGCTCGATTTTCTGGTGGTGCAGGAATTGTTCCTGACGGAAACGGCGCAACAGGCAGATGTCGTGCTGCCTGTCACCAGCTTTGCCGAATCGCAGGGAACGCAGGTCAACAACGGGTCTCAAATCCAGTTTGTGCGCCGGACGATTCCGCCGGTTGGACAGGCGCGTCCCGATTGGATGATTGTCAATCAATTGGCCAAGATGATGGGCGTGGATTTCGGTTATCAGGGACAGCTCAAGAACGTGTTCAAGGAAATTGCCGAAACGCTGCCGGAATTTGCCGGTCTGTCGCACAACCAACTGGCCAACGAAGGCGCGACGCCGATCAAATACCCGGCGGCGGATGTCAGTAAAATCAATCGCGGCGATTTGGCCGACCGGCTGGCGGGGCAGATTGCGAAGATCAATCGCGCTGTGGCAGTGGATCAGTCGGAGCCGCCGAAAGCAGGCTCACGGCTTCAAAAGCGGTATGTGCAAATCACGCGGCGCTCGGAAATGCTGACGCCAGTATTGCCGCAAACCGCCGAAGGCGAAGCCAAAGTGCTGATGTTCCCGGCATAAACGCAGCCGT
>CAYLJQ010000792.1:0-3386 GCA_964383955.1 uncultured Heliomicrobium sp.
ACTGATAGGTTTGCCCTGCATTTGTCGCATAAGCAAGTGAGTGGGCTTTCTTCGTTTCACTCTAACTCGTAAGGGAGATTCAAAATGAAAACCAAAACAGTTTTGGGAGTTGGTCTGCTGTTCTTATTCCCTATCTTTGCAATGGCCAATACAGATCAGGCCGAACTGAAAAAGGAGGCACCCAAAGTGAAAATCCTGATCCACATGACGCAAGGGCCAGAAAACCCGACAAGAGCGGCGCTGGCATTTCTGATTGCCAGAACGGCGATTGAAGAAGGTCATACCGTCAGCTTGTTCCTGGCCGGAGACGCCGTGCAATTGCTGCGAGATGCCGTTCTCGACAATCTTTCAGGTTTGGGAACCGGCAAGCTGCGCGAACATTACGACGTCATCGTCAAAGGAGGCGGCAAATTCTACCTCTCCGGAATGTCGAGCAAGGCGCGCGGCCTGACCGAAACCGAATTGAAGGGCAAACCCGCCGAGCTTGCGCCTCCGAATATATTGCTAAAGCTCTCGTTGGAATACGACCGGATGTTCACGTATTGAACCGCTGAATCGTTCTTTGTCGCGTAGCGACATTTGAATTTAGCCGTGGGTGCAACCCACGGAAAAGCGCGTAATCTGTTCACGTCGCGTCAGCGACGTTTGAATTCAGGCGTCGCTGACTGACGCGACGCGGGGCAACTTGCCCAACCACCGTGGGTTTCGCCCACGGCTAAAGTCAGCCACCGCTACGCGGCGAAGAGCCCGAGTCGTTACAAACTTTCAAAGAAAGGAGTTGCCATGAAAACACTACATTGCCGTGAAGCCGGGTTTGATTGCGAAGGTGTCATTCAAGCCGCCAGCGAAGAAGAAGTTTTGAGCCAGGCTGCCGCACACGCCAAAGCCGTCCATGATTTGGACGTAACGCCCGAACTGGCCGAACAGTTAAAAACGTTGATCAAAGACGAAGAATAGTTTGAAGAGGATGGGCGTTCACTGTGGAATGCCCATCCTCCTTAACAAATCGTCAAAACGTAGGTCGTTGCGAACGGAGTCCCACACCGGTTCATCTTTATAAAAGGCTCCCAGCGCTCCCGCTGCCAAGCCACGTTCCAGCCACGTCAAGGCTGGTTCCTGCTCTTTTAAGGCCGAGTAGATCTTGGCAATCCAGAGCGCCTGACTCAGGCTCGTGCCTGACATTGCCTCCAATTCTTTGACGATTTGGAGTGCTTCTGCGCGCTTCCCCTGCGCTGCGTAAACCATTCCCTTACTGACAATCAAAATCGGATCATCTTTTCGCTCTTCCTTGAGTTTCTCCAATTCCGCGAGCGCCTCGTTAAATAGCCCGTTTCGAATGTACACGCCTATTTCCGTAGCGGAGCTAAAAGCCGGGCCGAGTTTATTTGCTTGCCGCAACCGATCAAGTGCCTGCCCATACTCTCGCTTGAAATAGTAAACATAAGCCACATTTCGGGCGATAGTTGATGAAAGCGGATCAAGTTCGCGCGCTCTCAGTATTTCCGCTAAGCACTCATCAAGACGCCCTTGTCGCAAGAGCGAATAGGACCAATGCTGATGGGCTATGGCTGAGCTTGGGCTGAGTTCGAGGGCGCGTCGTAGTTCCGGGTCGCCCACCGAGAAATTGTACGGGGCGAAATGTACGTAGGCATGACCTAGCGTGGCGTGAGCTTCGGCCAGATTGTCATCAAGCGCGACGGCTTTGCGTGCGGCTTCCTCCTCTTTGCGCCGACCTTCCAAAGGCGCCATAAAGCCGAATGTCGCTAAACTTCCATATGCTTGAGCTAAGCCCGTGTAGGCAAGCGCGTAATTCTGTTCTTCCTCAATGGCCTTCTCGTAATAGCGGATCGCCGTAAGCAGATCCTCGCGGGTATTGCGATGCGCATACGACCGTCCTTGCAGATAATACTGATAAGCTTTGAAATTCTCTGTTGGACGCTTTGCCAACTGCAGGCGCTCAGTTCCAGTCACCTTCAAGCTCAGCTTTTCGGGAACCGTGCGCGCAATGTCTTCCTGGATGGCAAAAACATCCGCGAGCCGCCGGTTGTATTGCTGTCCCCAGAGTTGGCGGTTGTCGCGCGCGTCAACCAGTTCCAGACTGACTCTCAAACTATCGCCTTGCTGCGTCACTCGTCCCATCAGCACAGCGCGAACCCCAAGTTTCTTCCCTACTTCCTGCGCATCGGCTTCAGGCCCCTTAAATCGGAAGACAGAATTACGAGACATCACTTTTAGATTCGGCAATTGAGCCAGACTGTTGATAATGCTTTCAGAGATACCGTCCGCCAGGTAATCCGTTTGCGGGTCAGCATTCGCATTGACGAAGGGCAAAACCGCAATCGAATCTATCGCTGGTTCACGATTCCAAACGAAGTAGCCCAAGCCAGCCAATGCCGCCACAAAAATCGCCAGCGTAATCATCACTCCCAGCCGGTGGCGTTTTATTTCGCCGAAGATGATTTTTGCGCTGGAATCGGTTTTCCTGCTTTCGATCTCTGCGGTGGATTTATCTCGGAACGCCGCTGTTTGCACTTCGGCAGAGGGCAATTGCCGCCACCTGGCTTCCATCTTCAAATCATCGCGCAACTCTTCAAGCGCGTGCTGCAACTCTTTGACCGTTCGGAATCGTTTTACCCGGTCTTTCTGTAGCATCTTGCTGGCTATGCTTTGTAATTCTGCTGGGACTTCAGACAACGGAGCCGGTTCCCGGTCAAGGATCGCTGCCACGACTTCAAATATGTTCGCGCCTTCAAACGGCGTGCGGCCTGCGACCATTTCATACAGCACGATGCCCAAGCTGAAAATATCCGTCCGCGCATCCACTCGCTGCCCGCGCGCCTGTTCCGGCGACATATAACTCGCCGTTCCCATCACCGTTCCCGGATCGGTCAAACTGGATTGGGCAGTGTCCGGGCTGAGCGGCTGATTTTCGCTGACTTTCGCCAGTCCGAAATCCAACACCTTCACATAACCATCACGCCGCAGCATGACGTTTTCCGGCTTGATGTCACGGTGAACGATTCCGGCTTCGTGCGCGGCGACCAGCGCCTGGCAGATTTGCACCGTGATTTCTACGGCTTCAACGACCGGCAGACGCTGGCAATCTCGTAACCGCTGACGCAGCGTCTGGCCATCTATGAATTCGGTCGCCAGAAAGTAATCTTCGCCTGCGCGGCCCAGGTCAAACAGCGTGATGATGTTTGGGTGGTTGAGCGCCGAAACGGCATGCGCTTCCTGTTCAAAGCGGCGAATGCGGTCAGGGTCACTAGCGAACTGCGCAGGCAACAGTTTCAGCGCGACCTTGCGATGCAGCCGCGTGTCTTCGGCCAAGAAGACTTCGCCCATTCCACCCGCGCCAAGTGGAGAAAGGATTCGGTACTGATTGA
>CAYLJQ010000793.1:0-3379 GCA_964383955.1 uncultured Heliomicrobium sp.
CAAAGGCACAGTCGCAGGGTATTTGTTGGGAATGGCCCGGCACAGAGTTCTGCGTCGCTTGGAACGAGAGCGCCGGTTTGTTTCTATCGTTGATTCGGAAGACAGAGACAGCGAATCGTTGTCGGATTCGGACAATCGCTTCCTGGCGGAAAGCAGTCCGTTAAGCGATTTGGAGCGCAACCAGACAATCGAAAGCGTTCGGCAGGCGATTTTAAGTTTGCCGGAGCATTATCGTGAGATCGTCGTGTTATGCAGTTTGCACGAGATGAGTTACGAGCAAGCGGCTGATGTGATTGGTTGCCCCGTCGGAACCATTCGCTCGCGGCTGAGCCGTGCCAGGGGAATGTTGATCGAAAAACTGCAACTGTTGAAAACATCAAGTGCGCCGTCGGTTCGATTGGCGCACGCTGGGAGTGAAGCATGAACTGTCAGGAGTTCGATCAAATTGTAGTGGAACTGGCGGCTGACAAATTGTCATCGGGCAGAACCAGAATTGTTGCGCTTACTCACGTCTCAACTTGTGAAGCTTGCAATAACAGACTGATGGCCGAAAAAGTCCTGGAGAATGGGCTGGCTGCTGTTGCCGAAAGCGACAAAGGCCAGCACGCTTCGGCAACGCTAAAGCAATCGTTGCGCGCAGCCTTTGAGGCGCAGCAGGAAAAAATCGCTGCTGAAACCATAGCAACCAACGTCATTCGACTTCCCATTCACAAATCATTTGTTCGGCCACGATGGGCGTGGTCACTTGCTGCCGCAGCGGTGATTGTTTTTGCTGTTTCCGTATTCGTTGGGCGAAATCAGCCAACTTCGGAAAACCTGCCTTTAATCGCAAGTTCGTCTCCGACGCCAACCGTGACGCCAACGCCATCAAATCAGTCAATCGAACCGATTACGCCACAAGCGGATACGGCTTTGAAACAGGATGGCGCAAGAACCTTAAGCGAAAACTCCAGCAGGAAAAGGTCGCCTCGAACAAATCGTCAGCGGACGATTCAAGCCCAAGAAAATGAATTGGCCGCGAACTACATACCGCTCAATTACAGCCCTGGAACCGCACTTTCCGATGAAAGTCTGGTTGTGCGTGTGGAAGTGCCGCGCACAAGTTTGATTGCGATGGGGTTGCCGCTGTCATTACACGCAGACCTTGGCAGCGAGATGGTAAAAGCGGATTTGAGGGTCGGCCTTGATGGTATTCCATTGGCTATTCGACTGGTTCGCCAATAAGGGAGAATCTATGACCAAACGAATTTTATGGATGATGTTGGCTCTCGTTGTTCTGTCACTTACCGCGACTGTGAATGCACAACCTGGCAGAAGAGGAGGGCCTCCGCCGGGAGTTGGTGGCCCGCCTGATGGAGGGCAAAACCCTGGACGACCGTTTGGCCCTCCGGGGGGGCAGTTTGATTTATTGCTGTCTGAAGCGCGCATGGGCGGAAAGGCAGTCAAAGGCTCTCCATACTCGGCCTCCATCATTACGGAAAATGTTCAGGTGCTGGCCGATGGCACGCGAATCACCAATAAAGGAGAAGGAAAGTTTTTCCGCGATGGGGAAGGGCGCACTCGTCTGGAAAGAACGCTGGCGATTGCCGGGCCATTTGTGATCAGCGGCGAAGCTCCCAAAGTGGTTTTCATTTATGACCCGGTTGCTGGCGCGAATTACGTGCTGGATGAGCGGAATAAGCTCGTCCGCAAAATGGCTCCTCCGGGGCCACCGCCAGGGCAAAGGCCGCCAGTTTCGGAGAGCGGCAAAACCGAATCTTTGGGCAAGCAAATGATCGAAGGCGTGGAGGCCGAAGGCACACGAACTACTGTGACGATTCCCGTTGGACAGATCGGCAATGATCGTCCGATAGAAATTGTTTCCGAGCGCTGGGAAGCTGTTGAGTTGAAAGTGGTCGTTCTAAGCAAACATAAAGACCCGCGTTTAGGCGAAGTCACTTACCGGCTAACGAATATTACCCGCAGCGAACAGCCGAAAGCTCTTTTTGAAGCTCCCGCAGATTACAAAGTCATTGAGGACAGTCCGCATCGTGGAGGTCCGCCAAGAGGCGGCAAAAGGCCTTTTTGATCTTCGAAAAAAGTTCAAAAATTTCCCTGATCTTTCTGGAACTAATTTCAAGCTTGTTGTCCATCGTCAGTGAGAAACGAATTCATCGGGAAGATGATTTTGAGGGGTAAGAACACCAGGCGGTGTTCAGGAGACTGTACAATTTACATTCGATTTTGATCGGGGAGAGATTCAATGAAGAAAACCAAAACGAGTTTGAGCACAGTTTTGTTGGCAGTGCTGGCGCTGAGTTTGTCAGTTGCAGTATTTGCCCAATCGCGTCCGCAGTTTGATCCGCTGGGAAGACTGAAACATGCGTTGCAGAGCGCTAATGCGCCAGCGCTGAGTTCTGCACAAGAAGAGCAATTAAAAACCTTGGCGCAACAGGCACACGAGGCTCATAAATCAATGACACCTGATCCGGCAGTGAAAGCCGCGCGCGATGCTTTTGACGCCGCCATCCTGGCCGGCGACCAGACTGCGGCCAATGCACAAGCCGGAATCCTGGCCAATCTGATGGCAACAGCAACCAGCAACCGCATGAAGGAGCAAGCCGATTACACGATTCAAGCTCTGAACATCCTTAAAGCTAACCAGGCGCAGATTGATGCTCTGACCCAAAAGTTTGAAGCCGCCGGAGTGGTGCATTTGCTGGGTTCTTTGTTTGGTGGTGGACCCGGTGGTCCTGGCGGGCCGGGCGGTCCTGGTGGCCCAAGAGGAGAGGGCGGTCCTGGCAGACCTGGCGGCCCTCCGGGTGGTCGGATGGGCGCACCGGGCAGACCTTTTTAAGTGGAATTTCTGTAGCCGAATGAAGCAGTAGAAGTTCAATAATCGCCGTGATTGAGGCGCTGGTTAAGTCCTCAATCACGGCTTTTTTATTCGATAGCAGCAGAAAGGTGATCAGCGAACTTTGCCCATCAGCTTTTTGATGAATGGCGTCACGGCCAGCAGCAGAACCGCAGCAACGATCGGAACAGCGGAAACCTTCCCGAATAGCCCAACCAGTGCGTCTTGTGAACCCGCTTCAAAATATCCGGCGACGATCCCAGCCGCAAAGTTGCCGAACGAAATCGAAAGAAACCAAATTCCCATCATCAATCCTGCCAGACGTTGGGGCGCAAGTTTGGTTGTTGTGCTTAACCCAACTGGATACAGGCAGATTTCACCGATGGTTTGCAGCATATAAACGCCGACCAACCACCACGGACCGGCTTTGCCGCCGCTGACCAGCAAGAGTGAAGCGACCAGCAGCAACGAAGCTCCAAGACCCACAAATAAAAGACCAAGCGAGAATTTGACAGGGCTAGAAGGCTGCTTATCGCCCATCTTCTT
>CAYLJQ010000794.1:0-3379 GCA_964383955.1 uncultured Heliomicrobium sp.
TCAATGCCCGCGACAAAACTGCTGTCGTCCGAAGCCAGAAAAACTGCGGCTTTCGCAATTTCGTCCGGCGTTCCAATCCGCCCAAGCGGCACACCAGCAACCAAGCCAGCCTTTAGTTGATCGGCTTGAACATTGACCTGAGCTGCCAACCCATCCACCGCAGGCGTTTCAATCGGTCCGGGGCTGATGACGTTGACGCGAATCTGACGCTGTTTCAAATCGCTGGTCCAGGTTCTGGCAAACGACCGTACAGCAGCCTTGGTGGCACTGTACACGCTGAAGTTTTCCATGCCTTTGATGGAGACGATTGAAGCGTTGAGGATGATGGAAGCGCCGTCCGGCATCAGCGGCAAGGCTTTTTGCACGGTAAACAGCACCCCTTTGACGTTGATGTTGAAGGTTTTGTCAAAATGCTCTTCAGTGATTTCGCCCAGTCGAGCAAATTCGCCGCCACCAGCATTGGCAAACAAAACATCCACGCGGCCAGCTTTTTGTTTGACGGTGGCAAAAAGCCGATCCAAGTCAGCGAGGTTTGAAACATCGCCCTGAATTGCGGTGACGTTTCCACCAATGAGTTGTACGGCTTTATCCAGTTCGTTTTGCCGGCGACCTGTGATGAACACCTGTGCGCCTTCTGCAACAAACCTCTGCGCCGTCGCCAAGCCGATCCCGCTGTTCCCACCTGTCACGACTGCAACTTTATTTTTCAGCTTCATAATTTTCTCCTTCTCCTAACTTGATTCCCGCTCATTCTTATTTTGTGCCGATGTTGACCGGAACGGGATTTCGTTCAACAAACTGGCGTTGATGCCAATATGGATAAATGGGCGTTATATCGCTGGCTGCATCCAGCTTCGCGACTTGGTCTGCCGACAGGTTCCAACCAACCGCCGACAGGTTTTGCCGCAACTGGGTTTCATCGCGCGCGCCAATGATGACGCTGGCAACCGTCGGACGCTGCAACAACCAATTCAATGCAATTTGCGGAACGGTCTTGCCGGTTTCGGCGGCCACTTCGTCCAGTGCATCCACAACGTTGTACAGATATTCGTCAGGAACTTGCGGGCCGTAGTCAGCCGTTTTGTGAAGCCTGCTTTCCGCGGGCAGCGGCTGGTTGCGGCGAATCTTTCCGGTCAATCGTCCCCAGCCCAGCGGACTCCAGACAAAAGCCGAAACCTTTTGATCCAATCCCAGCGGCATCAACTCCCATTCGTACTCACGCCCGATCAGTGAGTAATAAACCTGGTGCGCCGCGTAACGTGCCCAGCCATACTTTTCCGAAACGGCGAGTGATTTCATCAGATGCCAGCCGGAAAAATTGGAAGCCGCGATGTAACGCACCTTGCCGCTTTGAACCAGATTGTCCAGCGTTTGCACGGCTTCTTCGACGGGCGTCAGCGCGTCAAAACCGTGCAGGTGATAGATGTCTATGTAATCGGTCTTCAGCCTGCGCAAACTGTCTTCAACGGAACGAAGCAGATGATGACGCGAAGACCCAAGATCATTCGGTCCGTCGCCCATCCGAAATGTAGCTTTGGTTGAAATCAGAACTTCGTTTCGCCGACCGGCAAGGGCTTCGCCCAAAATTTCTTCCGACAATCCTTTGGAATAAATGTTTGCCGTGTCGAACAGGTTGACGCCTGCTTCCAGACAAATGTCCACCAAACGCCGGGCTTCAGCGACATCGCTGCTGCCCCAAGCTTTGAAGAATTCATTTCCGCCGCCGAAAGTTCCCGTACCGAAGCTCAGCACAGGCACTTTCAAACCGGAACCGCCAAGTAATCTGTATTCCATTTTTCTTTTATCCTTTGAAAATGCGCAAAGACAGTTGCCATGCCACAGGCAAACCTAAAGACTGCATTTCACCAGTCTTTGGTTAGCCTGTGGCGGAAAACACGTTCGCTCTGAAGATTATGGTTGGATTACCAGGGCAGGATTTGACCCAAATGGAAGTAACCGCCGGTTGGCCCATCGTTTGGCAAGGTGGCCAATTGGACTGAAGTCTTTGCGCCGTCTTCGACTTCCAGCGGAGCCGCTTCCCCGCCCATGTCTGTTTTCACCCAGCCCGGATGCGCGGCGTTGACTTTGACCGTTGTGCCTTTTAATTCATTGGCAAGATTAACGGTGAACATGTTCAGCGCGGCTTTCGATGCGTTATAAGCAGCGCCCGAACTGGCTGATCCCGCGATCGGCGATTTAGGATCGGAATGCAGTGCCAGCGACCCCAGAATACTGGTCAGATTGACGATGCGTCCCGCGTCGCTTTTTTTGACTAGCGGCAACAGTTTCTGCGTCAGCGAAACCAGATTGAACACGTTGGTTTCAAACGTCGTTCGCCACTGATCCAGCGTGCCCTGTGAAGCCGGAATCTGAAAATCCTGGGCCACACCAGCGTTGTTGATCAAAATATCCAGCTTGCCAAACTTGTCGGCGATGAATTTCGCCGCGTTGTCTTGAGAGGTGGTGTCGTTCACATCCAATTGTAGAAACTCAACATCCAGACCTTCGCCTTTCAGTTTGTTGACAGCTTCAGTCCCGCGTTTTTCGTCGCGCGCAGCCAGCAAAACAGTGACATCTTTCGCAGCCAATTGACGAACGGTTTCAAATCCAATCCCTTTGTTCGCCCCGGTCACTAGCGCAATTTTTTTCGTACTCATTCTTCCCTCCATTGGTTTTTTTGATCACTTTTTCATATCGTCTTGTCGCCCTGGTTAATAGCTCTTGCTTGGAAGCAACAATTGCGATACGCTACGTTTCGATTTGAAAAATACGTGGGAGATGACAAAGTGTCAAGCAAAATTTCAGCACAGGCGGAAGAAAGTTTTGACGAAGCTTGCGAAGCCAAACATCCCGGACGCCCTCGCTGTCCGGTGGCGAACCAAAACATTTTGCAAGCTGCGCGCGAATTGGTGGACGAAATCGGCTTTGAGAATTTGACGATTGAAGGCATTGCGGCGCGTGCAGGCGTTGGCAAAACAACCATTTACCGGCGCTGGCCGAACAAATCCAGCATTGTCCTGGACGCTTTTTTTGAAGACATTTCGCCCATCGGTCCTTTCCCTGACACGGGAAATGTTCGAGAAGACATTCGGAAGCAAATGCGGAAGCTGGTGAAAGAATTGAATGGGCCGACCGGATGCAAAATTGCCACGTTGATTGCCAACGGACGATTCGATAAGGAAATGGCTGAAACGTTTCGCGCCCGTTGGATCGAAGAGCGCAGCGACGAAGCCCGCCAGGTCATTCAGCGCGGGAAAGAACGTGGCGAAATCCGCAAAGACGTGGATGCCGATGTTCTGTTGGACGCGCTTTATGGGCCAATCTACTTTCGATTGCTGGCTGGGCACGCTCCATTGACGCTGGGGTTTGCTGATTCCCT
>CAYLJQ010000795.1:0-3378 GCA_964383955.1 uncultured Heliomicrobium sp.
TTTTGAAAGATGATAAGGAAGCTGACCTGATTTTTGACCGAAGCTGGACAATCAAGCGCGGTCGAAAACAAACTTCCGGTCGCGCCCAAGGTTCGATTACGCTTCGCCGGGAAGCGAAAGGCTGGCGCATTGTCAGCGAAAAACAAATCAAGAAATAGCCCAGAAATAGCAATGCTATGAAACGCGGTATCCTCTTCGCATTTTTGTGTGCTTTCACAATTGGAACATTGGCCATCGTCCTGGTGGTCGCGGCATTCGTACGTCCACAAAGTTTTCACCAGCTTCTGTTTTCGCCAAAATTGAGCAGTTGGAGCCTGTCTTCTAAACAAGAGAGGCCGAATGCCGAGATTGTCCACGAAGCCAATCACGCTGTTGTCACCGTGGTCGCTTTGCGCGCCATGAGCGAGAATCGTCAAGCTGGAGAGAACAATTCTCCGCCGGATACCAGTATTCAGCGTGGAACCGGCACCGGTTTCATCATTGATGTTAGCGGTCTGGTCGTCACCAATGAACACGTCATTCGTAATGCCGACCGCATCAAAGTGCGTCTGGCTGACGGTCGCGAACGCAAAGCACTCGTAATCGGAACCGACGTCGCAACGGACATCGCGCTGCTGAAAATTGAAGCCGACCATTTGAACATGGTTCAGTTTGGAGATTCCGATGCCGTGCGCGTGGGGGATTCCGTCATCGCCATTGGCAATCCGCTGGAATATGAACACTCTGTCACTGCCGGAATTGTTTCTGCCAAAGGCCGCAAAGTGTACGGCGACCAGCCTTTCGAAGATTTCATTCAAACCGATGCCGCCATCAACCGGGGAAATTCCGGCGGCCCGCTGCTGAACAAAGGCGGCGAAGTCATTGGCGTGAATACGGTTATCCGCGTTGACAGCCGGGGAATCAGCTTTGCCGTGCCCAGCAATGTGGTGAAGCGCGTTGTCGAACAATTGCAGACAGTTGGCGTAGTCGAACGAGGATATTTGGGCTTGATGCCTGAAAATCTGACGCAGGAATTTCGCGAAGGCTTGGGAATCGGCAATCTGCAAGGCGTGTTGGTTGGTTTTGTTTCGGCAGACAGGCCCGCAGCGCGCGCTGGCATTCAGACGTATGACGTGCTGACCCATTTCGACAAACATCCGCTTGGAAACTCGGATGACTTTTATAGCGCCGTCGCCAACGCACAGCCTGGACAGGAAGTCGAAATCAGCATTGTTCGCGCAGGCCATCCGATGCGTTTGGTGGCGAAGCTGGATCGCCGTCCACCTGACGACCGGCAACTGGATTCCCGCCAAGGCAATCAAGCCATTCAAAAGACGAACCTGCCGCTTGGATTCGCGGTGAAGGAGTTCTCGCCAGAATCTTCACACACGGCCAAAGGCGATAAAAACGAAGCTCCACAGGTCAAAAGCGGAGTCGTGATTTCCGACATTGATCCTCTAGGCCCGGCTGCCGAAATGCGCTGGCTGCCCGGCCACGTCATCATTGAAGTCAATCGTCAGCCGGTTCACAACATGGAAGACTTTCAAAAGATCACGGCAAATCTGCACGATGGAACCGCTCTGGTGCTGCGCATCATTCAGCCCAATCAAAAAGAAAGCCGCCTGGTTGCGCTGAGAATTGGCGAAGGACGTTAATCAAATCGAAAAACCTTTCGACAGGATTTACAGAATTCAACATGATGAAACTTTGATTGTGTGATTGAAGTTCATCCTGTTCAATCTTGTAAATCCTGTCCATTTCGTACGTTCAGCTTCTTGACACTCTTTACCTCAGCGCAGAAGATACGCCCGCTTTTCCGATAAGCGAAATTCACTTCTCAAAAAATCTGTAACTGCTCCGTTATTCTTCGCCGCAGGGCGGCGGCTGACTTTAGCCCGGCGTTTTAACGCCGGGTAGCGAGAGAGGGAATTCTACGTCGCGTCAGCGACGTTTGAATTCAGCCGTCGCTGACGCGACGTAAAAGGGCATATCGCCTTCTATTACCGTGGGTTGAAAACCCACGGCTAAATTCAATCGCCGCTAGCGCGGCGAAGAAGCCAAGCAGTTGCAAAAAAAATTCTGCAAGGGAGATTTGCACTGACATGCGAACCGTCAAGACTGCATTGATCGGCGCGGGTTTCGTAGGCCCGCATCACATTGAAGCCGCTCGCCGGCTGGGATTTGTGGACGTCGTTGCCGTGGCTGGCAGCAATCAGGCTTCCGCCGAAGCCAAAGCCGCCAAGTTAAGCATTCCGAAAGCTTACGGCAGTTACGAAGCGTTGCTGGACGATCCTGAAATCGAAGTCATTCATAACTGCACGCCGAATGACTTGCACCTGCCCGTGACGATGGCCGCCATCGAGCGCGGCAAACACGTCATCGCCGACAAACCACTGGCGCTGAATTCCGCCGATGCCAAAACAATGCTGGACGCGGCCAAAGCGAAAGGCATCGTTCACGCCGTGACCTTCAATTACCGCTACAACCCGCTGATGCAGCAGGCTCGCGTCATGATCAATCGCGGAGACATTGGCAAAACGCACTGGGTTCACGGTTATTACATTCAGGACTGGCTGCTGTACCCGAACGATTACAACTGGCGGCTGGAAAAAGAAGGTGGCGAATCGCGCTGTGTCGCCGACATCGGTTCGCACTGGTGCGACCTGGCTGGCTACATCACCGGTTCGCGCATTGCCGAAGTGCTAGCCGATTACACGACGGTGTATCCGAAACGCCAGAAACCCAAAGGCACGCGCGAGGCTTTCGCCAAGAGCAGCGGCCAGGAAGAGTTTGACGAATATCCTGTAGACACAGAAGATTTCGCCAGCGTGTTGCTGCGCTTTGAAAACGGAATGAAAGGATCGTTTTCGGTTTCGCAGGTCAGCGCCGGTCACAAAAACGGTTTGGAAATCGAAGTGGACGGCAACAAAGCCGCCTTGGCCTGGAAGCAGGAACGGCCCAATGAGCTTTGGATTGGCAAACGCAATGAACCGAACGCCTGGATGTTGAAAGACCCCGGACTGCTTGATCCATCCATCGCGCATTACGCCGCGCTGCCCGGAGGTCACGGGGAAGCTTGGGCCGACGCATTCCGCAATTTGTTGCGCAATGTGTACAGCTTCATTTCCGAAGGCCGTTCGATGGAAGCAGACAAGGACAAAATCGAGTTTCCGACGTTTGCCGACGGCCACGAATCAAACTGCGTCGTCGAAGCCATCACCAAGAGCGCCAAAGCAGGCGGCGTTTGGACAAAAATTGCTCGCTAAGTCCAAACGATTTTGAGAATCGGGCGCAGCCGCAGTATGCTGCGCCCATCAAATCCATGAGCTTTACAAAATTCCAGAGAGTGCTGAGCAAGATCAACCTGAAAGCCGCAGGCATGTTGTTGGTCTTTATGCT
>CAYLJQ010000796.1:0-3371 GCA_964383955.1 uncultured Heliomicrobium sp.
GAAATGACGGCGATGCCTCCGCCAAAGCCTGTCATGCCGAGCCTGAGAAACGCCTGGGCCAACGCCCGCCACTCGACCCGGACTTCGGTCGGTTCAAGCTGATCGGCAATCCATTTACGCAGCCAGCCAAAACTGCCGGTGAACATTGTCACCAGCACTGACTTGGGTTCGGTTATTTCGTCTTTCTCGCTCACGGGTGGTTCGCTTCTGTCCCAATGTGTAGCTTTGTTTTAGAATCCGGCCATGCCAAATCCACAATCCAACAAACGAATTGCAATTATCGGCGGGACGGGCGATCAGGGCAAAGGCCTGGCATTGCGCTGGGCGCAAGCAGGTTTCGACATCGTCGTCGGTTCCCGCGCTGCTGAACGCGCATCGGACGCTGCAAAAGAAATGCGGGAGACGCTGGCCAAAGCCGGTTTCACCGATGCGGCTGTCAGCGGCGCGCATAACACGGAAGCCGCCGCCAGTTCGTCAATCGTCGTTCTGACGGTTCCTTTTGCCGCGCAAATCAACACGCTGAAAGAAATCCGCGACAAATTGCAGCCTGCCGCGGTTGTGATTGATGTCACCGTTCCGCTGGAACCGGCGGTCGGCGGCAAACCCACACGCGTGCTGGGCGTTTGGGCGGGTTCGGCGGCGGAACAATGCAAAGAGCAACTTCCTGATACTGTCACAGTTGTTTCCGCATTTCATAATGTAGGCGCGGAAGCCCTGGCCAATCTGTCGCACGAAGTCGAATGCGATGTGATTGTTTGCGGCGACAAAAAAGATGCGAAAGAAGTTGTTCGCCCGCTGGTTGCGGCGATCCCCGGTTGTCGTTACATAGACGGCGGCCCGTTGGCAAATTCACGCACTGTCGAAGCCATCACCGCGCTGTTGATCGGCATCAATATTCGCTACAAAACTCACTCTGGAATTCGTATTACGGGGATCAGCTAAACATTTGGAGTGCTGCGGCTCGGCGCAGCTTTGCTTTCGCCAGTCGAAAAGCCAAAAAAATCAGAAACTCTCGCCCGCAAACAAAACGCGGTGCCGATTCGCCGCACTCCACAAAACTGCGCCAATGAAGTGGGAAACTTCCATTCTTAACCAAGTTGACGAACTCGCCGAAGAAATGGTCGAGTTTTTACGCCAGCTTGTGCGCATTCCAACCGTCAATCCTCCAGGAGAAAATTACGCCGATTGCGCAAACTTGATCGGCGCAAAGCTCAAAGAATTTGGCTACGAAACGGAATTCGTCACCGCCGAAGGTTTGCCGGAATGTTCCGCACAGTTTCCGCGCGTCAACGTCATCGGTCGAATGCGCGGCGAGCGAGCAAACCCGACACTGCATTTCAACGGCCACCTGGACGTGGTTCCCGCAGGTGCAGGCTGGACGGTGGATCCGTTTGCGGCTGTCGTTCGCGACGGTCGAATTTACGGCAGGGGCGTGACGGATCAAAAAGCGGGAATTGCCGCATCGATGTTTGCCATCGAAGCCATTCGCCGCGCGGGCGTGAAGCTGGCCGGTTCGGTCGAACAAAGCGCAACGGTGGATGAAGAAAGCGGCGGATTTGCCGGAGTCGCTTACCTGGCCGAGCGCGGTTATTTCCGCCGCGAAGCGATTGATTACGTTGTCATCACCGAACCGCTGGATTACGACCGCATCTGTCTGGGCCATCGCGGCGTGTATTGGTTTGAAGTCTTGATGCGCGGGCGAATTGCACACGGCAGCATGCCGTTTCTTGGAGCCAGCGCGATTGATCGAATGGCGCGCTTCATTGCCAGCGTTGAGAATGAATTAAAGCCCAAGCTTCAGCTTCGACGAACAATGATGCCAGTTGAGCCTGAAGCGGCGCGTTCGGCAACGATCAACGTCAATTCAATTTCCGGCGGACAGCCGATTGATGCGCTGCAAACACCTTGCGTGGCGGATTTGTGCCGGGCAATTTTTGACCGTCGTTTTTTACTGGAAGAAGGTTTCGACGAGGTTCGCGGCGAAGTCATTGAAATGCTGGAAGCTCTGAGAAATGCCGATGAAGATTTCCGCTATGAAATGAATGATCTGATGGTTGTTCATCCAACGATGACCGCGCCGGAATCAGAACTGGTAACGACAATGAGTTCCGCGATTCTGTCTTCGGTCGGAAAACGGCCTCCGCTGATTGCAAGTCCCGGAACGTATGATCAAAAACACTTTGCGCGCATTGCTGGCATCGAACAATGCATCGCCTACGGCCCTGGCATTCTGAATCTGGCACATCAACCTGACGAGTATTGCGAGATCGAACATTTGATTTTATCGTGCAAGGCAATGGCGCTGGGCGCGATTCGATTGATTGGATAACACTTTGGAGTGCGGCGTGAAGCGCCGCTTTTCCGCATTTTTATCTTCAAAAAGCAAATATGAAAGCGGCGCTTCACGCCGCACTCCATAAACCAAATTCTATGAACTACGAACAACTTTTTCGACTGGACGGGCGTGTCGCCATTGTTATTGGCGCTGGCTCTGGCATTGGACAATCTGTCGCCAAGGGCCTGGCTGCGCACGGGGCCTTTGTCGTTTGCGCTGACGTGAAACCGGAACTGGCCGAAGTGACTGCGCGCGAAATTGGCGACCGCGCCGAAGTCCGCACGGTTGACGTTACAAACAGCGATAGCGTCAAAACGCTCTTTCAATCCACCGCCGCCGAACACGGCAGCGTGGACATAGCAGTCGCCACGCCCGGCATCAACGTCCGCAAGCAATTGCTGGATTACACCGACGAAGAATTCGACCGCGTCATCGGCGTCAACCTGAAAGGCACGCTGGCCGTGTTGCGCGAAGCCGGACAGGTAATGTCCAAACAAGGTCGCGGCAGCATCATCGTGTTTTCTTCGATTCGTTCGCTGGTGGTTGAACCGGGTCAAGGTGTGTACGCCGCAACTAAATCCGGCATGGTGCAACTGGTTCGCGCGCTGGCCGCCGAACTGGGCCAGAAAGGCGTTCGCGTCAACGCCATCGCGCCCGGCGTCGTTGAAACCCCGCTGACTCGCCCAATTCAAGACAAGCCGGATTGGTACAATGCCTACGCGGATAAAAATGCGCTCAAACGCTGGGCAAGCTCCGACGAAATGGCCGGAGCCGCCATCTTTCTGGCTTCGGACGCCGCCAGTTACGTCACTGGGACGGTCTTGTTCGTGGATGGCGGATGGACGGCAGTAGATGGACGATTCACGCCACCTTTGTAAAAACGATGCCGACAATCTTTTCCCATGCAATCTTTTCTTCGGCGCTTGGCGCGGCATACGCAACTGAGCCTAGCCCTGGGAAATTCTGGTTCTGGGCAGCAGTTTGTTCCGTGTTGCCTGATTTGGATGTGATTGCGTTCGGGCTGGGCATTTCGTAC
>CAYLJQ010000797.1:0-3371 GCA_964383955.1 uncultured Heliomicrobium sp.
TTATGGACCCGCGTGTTGCGACTCATTTTCCCGGTTCGGTAAAAGAAGCGATTCAGGAGTTGGCGGAGGATTGGGAGCCGAAGAAACCCAAAAAGGAAAATTAACCATGCAATTTCATGAAGCTGCTGAATTGATTGCTGGTAGTAGCCGTATTGTCGGGTTTACGGGCGCAGGCATTTCCACCGAATCCGGCATCCCGGACTTTCGCAGCCCCAACGGCATTTGGGCGAACAACCGCATCATCGAATACCAGGAATTTATTTCCAGCCGCGCCGGGCGGGTCGAATACTGGCGGCAAAAAGTCGCCATGTGGCCGGAGATGCGCGACGCTCAGCCGAATGCTGGCCACGAAGCTTTTGTCGAACTGGAACGCCAAGGGAAACTGCGCGCGATGATTACGCAGAACATTGACGGATTGCACAAACGGGCAGGGAACAAGAACGTCATCGAATTGCACGGGACGACGGTCGAATGTGAATGCCTGACCTGTGGCGCACGCATTTCGATGGACGAAGCCGTAGAGAGAGTGAGTTCAGGTGATCTGGCACCTGAATGCGACGACTGCGGAGGCTTGCTGAAACCGGCCACAATTTCCTTTGGCCAATCCATGCCCGCACTGGCGATGAAAGCCGCCGTCGAAGCCTGTCAGGACTGCGACGTCTTTCTGGCCGTCGGCTCTTCACTGGTTGTCTACCCGGCGGCTTCGTTGCCGGAACTGGCGAAACAAAGCGGCGCGACGCTGATCATCATCAACCGCACGCCGACTCCACTGGACGACATTGCAGATTTGGTTGTGAATGAAGAAATTGGGAAAGCTTTGCCAAGGCTGGTTGGGATGGTTGAGCCTGCCCATTAAACGCAAAGACGTGAAAGCGCCCAGGTTCAGCCAACAATGACTCCTCGGCATTCACCGAAGCCGATGCGGCGGAATCCTTCGCGTTCGCAATATCCGCGCAAGATTACTTCGTCACCGTCTTCCAGAAAGCGGCGGATTTCGCCGGTTGGCAATGTGATGGGCTGTGCGCCGCGTTCGGTCAATTCGATCAAGCTGCCTTGGCTGTCTTTGGCTGCGCCGGAAACCGTTCCGCTGGCCAGCAAATCTCCAGAACGCAGGTTGCAGCCGTTGCTGGTGTGATGCGTCAACATTTGCGCGAACGTCCAGTACAGGTCTTTGGTATTGCTGGCGCTCAAGCGATGCGGCACTAGGTTTTGCTGGCGCATTTGTTCGGTTGCGATCAGCACTTCCAGCTTGATGTCAAAGCCGCCAAACTGGCGATTTTCTGGCGAATCCAGGTAAGGCAGTGGTTGTGGATCGGCGGCTTCACGCTGGAACGCTGGAACGCGAAACGGAGCCAAGGCTTCTGTGGTTACAATCCACGGAGAAATCGTCGTCGCAAAGCTTTTCGCCAAAAACGGCCCCAGCGGTTGGTATTCCCAACGTTGAATGTCACGCGCCGACCAATCGTTGACCAGGCACAAACCGAAGATGTGGTCTTCGGCTTCGGCGATTGACACCGGCTGGCCTTGCTCATTTCCTTCTCGGATGAAAAAGCCGACTTCTAGTTCGTAATCCAGCACCTTGCTCAATCCAAAAGTTGGAGCTTCGGCTCCATCAGCCATTGTCTGGCCGGAAGGGCGAGGAATCGGCGAGCCGCTGGGAACGATGGACGAAGCTCGCCCGTGATAGCCAATCGGAATCCATTTGTAATTCGGCATCAACGGCTGATCGGGGCGAAACATCTTGCCGATGTTGGTGGCGTGGTAGACCGAAGCGTAAAAGTCCGTGTAATCACCGATGGTGTGGGGAACCAGCATTCGGACTTCGTTCGTCGGAATCAAACAGTCTTCGGCGATATGTCGTTCGTCGCTTTTATTGTCAGCGCGTAGCAATTTGCTGACTCGTTGCCGTAATTCAGAAAGCTGTTCCGGTTCCAGCGTCAGCATCAAATCCAGATCTGGGTAAAGTGTGCAGGCGCCGGCAATTTCATCAAACAAATCTTCTGACCAAATTGCTTCGGCGAGAGAGGTTAAGTCAAGAACTTGATCACCAATGGCCACTCCAATACCAGGCATATCGTCGTCATCGCCAATCTCTTCAAACAAACAGAACGGCAGATTCTGAATCGGGAAATCGGTGTCAGAAAAGTTGGCGGATTTGACCCAACTTTCCAGCTTCGGGTCGTGAGTTTCGTTGATGCCAGTCATTGTTCTTTCTCGGTGTAGCGCAAAATTTCGCGCGCGGTTTCTTCGGGCGATTGTTCGGAGTTATCAATAATAATGCCGAACTCCGGCTGGTTCAGATTGGTTTCGTAATGAAAGGGAATGCGGCTGCGCTCCCAGTCGGTCAGTTGTCGCGTGCCGCGATTGGTCAGCGAAACTTCCAGCCGAGGCCGCAACGTCACACCGTAAACCGGAACATTGAGTTCGGCGAATTCTCGCAAGATGATTTCGTAGTCTTCCGGTCGCAGCGGGTAGCTAAAAATCACGTTCAATCCGCGCCGGACGAATACTTTGGTGACGGCGATGGAAGTTTCGATGTTGATGGGAATGCTTTCTTCCAGCGGCATCCAGGCGATGAAATCGCGCAAGCTGTCTACTTCAACATGCGCGGTGCGCGGCAACATCTCGCACAGGCGTTTGGAAACAGTGCTTTTTCCGGCGTTGATCGAACCGTTGAGGAGAATAATCATTTGGGGTCAAAGTAGGTGTAGGCGTTGTAAATCTTCAATCGGTTCGGTGAACGAACACGAACCGAAGCTCATGGAAAACAAATGCCGCGCGTTGCGAATGTGACCGACGACCAGCATTTCGTCTCGCCATGTAATGGAACGCTCTTCGATGCGAAATGCTTCGAGCGAAGTTTCATCCAGTATTTCAACCAGTTGCCCAAAGCTTGTTCCGCTCTGCGCAAAGGCCGCAGCCAGAAATACATTCAGAAATCCATGCATCATCGCCGATGCGCTGTCGGGTTGATAAGTCAGCCGATTCATCGAACGCAACGGATGATGCAATCCGGCGGTCGCTTTGAACGCTACGTCTTCTTCGGCGCTGGCGGCAATGAAGCGCGCCAGATTTTCTGCCGAAGGAAACGCATTCGCCGTTATGCCACCCGTGCGAACTTTGGCAAACGCGCCTTCTTCGCCGATGGCTCGGAGCAGTTCAGTCAATCTTTCTGGATCGTCAGCAATTGGAATTTCGATGAAGCAAGTCAGTGTCGGATGCATCACGTGCATCGCATCCTGGATTTCGGCAACGGTTGAGGCTTTGAACTCAATCGTGTCAATCATAACTGCCGCAGCTTGTTCGCTGAATGAATGGCGGCGGCTGAAGCGATTGATGTTTGCCAGGTCGTCTTTCAAGTTTGCTCCACC
>CAYLJQ010000798.1:0-3365 GCA_964383955.1 uncultured Heliomicrobium sp.
TTATGCAACTAATTCTAAACACCCCTAAATAATTTAGCAAGATAAAACTTTTTACCCCTATACAGAATTATCTTGTATTTCTGTATAGGGGTGTGTAGAATCCTCCCTGTCAGTTGATAAACACTTTCGGAGGCACTTATGAGTTCTTCTTCCTGTCAAATCTGCAACCGCCCATTAACAGACCCCACATCCATCGCCGCTGGCGTCGGCCCGGAATGCGCTGCCAAGCGCACCGGCTTCCTGTCCACGTGTGGCACGTCGGAAACCGAAATCAACACCCTGGAAACCGCCAACCCGGACGCCGCCCGCTGGGTTCGGAACTTCCGCACGGAAATGCGCGCTGGCAACGTCCGCTGGGCAAAGAAGTGCCTTGAAGCGGCCCGGTACAGAGCGCAGCCGGTCGCTCCCGTGGCCGTGGCTGCGCCGGTCGTCGCGCCCGTGGTGATCACCAGCGAGCCGCCACAGCCCGCAATCGTGGTTCGCCCGTCAGATCGTGGCTACCGCGTGCATCCGCCGTACAAGCATTCGCAGTTCGTCGCCGCGTTCAAGAAAACAGTGGGCGGTCGCTGGTATCCCGAAAGCGCGGAGTGGTTCATCCCGGCAACGTGCCTCGAATGGGCGAAAGAGCTTCTGGAGTATTGGTTTTCGATGCCGGTCTATGTCGAACCTGCCGCCCGGTAGGTCGTTACATTCATCAACCCGGCGCACTGCGCCAATTTCAAAAAGGGGCACTCATGGCAATTTCAAAACACAAACTGAGAGCGATTAACGATAAAGGGCTTGCGTGGCCGCACAACTTGACGCTTGGGCAAATGCTTCACCAGTGCGGATACCTGATGTCGGCCATCATCCAGCACGATGACACGCCGGAAGCCGTCATTGTGGCCATCGCGAAAGCACTGAAAGAGATTCGCGTTGAAGTCGAAGCATCCGACCCGTCAAACGTAGTGATTGCCTCGATTGAGGCATTTCATCTGTTTGCGCCGATGGCTCAGTCATTGGTTAGAACCAAGAAGGCGGCTTAAGTAATCAGAGAGGATGCACCATGAACCAAGCATTGAACGCTACACAGACAGCGGAGCAGTTTAGCGAGATGGCCGAAACTTTGGCCGTGAACCTTCAGGAAGATGGCCTGTTAAATAATTTCATCCGTCTGGCCTATCGGATCGCTGAAGAAGAGGATCATCTCAAGCGCGGCGAACTCGCGATGATTGTTTCCAAGCATGCATATTTCCGCACATCTGCTTTCACCGAAGGCATTTTCACCATTTTAGGGACGGAGGTACCAGGTCATGTCTAAAGCTGCTCCTGCTATCGTTTCGCCAATTACGCCGATTACGCCGATGCCGTATGCCCCGCACATCGAAGCGCGCCGCGAGGAATACTCACGTCTTGCGCAAATGCTGATCGGAATGATTGATTTACATTTCGAGACGGAACGGCTCGATCTGAGACGAAATCCTGCCTACCAGGAAGAGCCAGAACATCGGGACATTATCCAGAACGCGATTGATTCCCACCTGCAATTGCTCGTAACGGAACTGGAAATGATGGACGTGGCTTCGATTAAACGGTTCTACGTCGAAATGCGACTACACGTTGATCAGCTTCGCTGGGAGCAAGAAGAAAGAGAGCGTCACTACAAGGCCGAACATCGCGAGTCGTAAACTCGAATGGCAATCGGCAAGAAACCATCAGCAAGGAAAGGGCTGCAATGAGAAAACCGCAACTCTCCATCCGTGATCAAGTGCTTGCCTTGCCATACGTCCACGAACGGGACGGCGGGCTTTACGTCCGCATCCCGTTCAAAGACCCGGTGACCGGCAAACACAAGGCGAAGGAAAAGAAGCTCTCCGCTGACGCGACACTCGACCAGGCCATCGGTGTTATCGCTTCGATCAAGAATCAGTTCGAGGTCAATCCGTCAGCCTTCGACGGCGAACGGATGACGTTCGAGGAATTGCTCCGCGAATATGTGAAGGCGCATCCCAAAACAAAAGACTGGTACTTGAAGCCCCTCGACGCATTCAAGGGCCGGAAGATTCGGAGCCTCACTTATGCAGACTGCGCCCGGTTCAGAACGCTTCGTGAACAAACGCCGCGCACTGTTCGCGGCTACGAATCCAAAGCACTCCGAAAGCGCGCCACGATCAACCGGGAGCTTGAGATTTTGCGTGGTGTACTGCTGTTTGCGGTTCGCCACGGCTGGCTCGATCGGAATCCGATGGCTGCCGGGCCGAACCTGATCATCAAAGGGGAAGAGGAAAGCCGGGACCGGATTCCGACACCAGAGGAAGAAGAACGATTGCTCGCTGTCTGTGTTCCGCCGCGCGCGCATCTTCGCGGCCTGATCATCGCGGCGACCGATACCGGACTCCGGCGCGGTGCCTTGCTGGCGTTGCGCTGGTCAATGGTGGAGTGGGAACGGCGGCTGTTGGCAGTTCCAAAGGGCAATCAATACAAACGTCGTCCGAAACTCATCGGCCTGACAAATCGCCTCTGGACGGAATTGCGCCAGCTTTGGGAGCAGGCCGGACAGCCCGCCGATGGCGTCATTTTCGCGAAGGCCAAAGATTTCAAACGGAGTTACAAAACGGCCTGCAAGCTGGCTGGCATTACTGGCCTACAGTTCCGAGATTTCCGGCATAAGTTCGCAACCAACCTGATGGAAGCCGGGGTGAATGAACGGATCGCGATGAAGATCATCGGTCACACGAACGCGACCACGCACCAGATTTACACGAACATTGACGAACGGCTGGCGCTCCAGGTCGCCGACGCGCTGAACACGCTTCACGCGGGTAAGCAACCGGAGCAAACAGACTGGCCGCTCGCAACAGAGTTGCCCCAATAAGCGAAGGGCCGAAGGTGCGGAAACACCCTCGGCCTGGACAACCGTCAACCACTGGAGTGGAAGACAGCCTATCGCGGGCCAGATTCTGACACTCCCATAAACCAAAACCAAAGCGAATCCGGGCAGGCTGCGGACCATTCCGCCGTCTGTCCGTTTCGTCGTTTCCAATGGGAGTAAATCCGAATGCAAAACCTTGATCACTACAACCGCGAAATGCGGCAGATCGCGGACGATGCCAGCAAGCAGAAAGGCATCATCGGCGGCGGGGTGATGGCCTGGGCAATGATGCTGATCGGCGTCGTCGTCACCGGTACAATGACTTATGCCCTGACGCACAAAGGGATGATGTCCAGCGCGCTCTGGAAAGCCTGGGTAGACTTCGCTGCGTTCCTGCCTGTCGCTTTGCTGGAAGGCTCTGCCCTGGCGCTGGTCTATGGCCGTCATTATTGGTTTCGATCTTCTGAGCAACGAAAACTGGCCAACGTTGCGGGCTGGGTCATCTGGCTTGTTC
>CAYLJQ010000799.1:0-3364 GCA_964383955.1 uncultured Heliomicrobium sp.
CTTAAAAACTTATCAATGGACCTTTTCTGCCCCATTTTTCTACCTTCAGATCATGGCTTTAAGCTTTCGTTTCGCGTTTCAACTCGCCAATCTAAAAGCTATAGTTACCCACTCGCCATCCGGTTTCGATTCAATCAGCTCAAAGTGTTGCGTGGTTAAGGCAGTGATCACATCTTCACCTTGTTCGCGCAAAATACCGGAAACGATCAGCGTGCCTGCCGGTTTCATGGCGGCAGGGAAGTCCGCGGCAAGCGGAATAATCACGTCGGCAGTCAGATTGGCCAGCACGACGTCAAATTCCTGCCCGGCATAGCTGCTGAGTTTGTTGACTTCGATTTCTATGTCGTCGGCGACGTGGTTGATTTCAGCATTTTCGCGGGCGACTTCAACAGCTTCGGGGTCTACGTCAAATGCTGTAATACGAGAACCAGGCTGAAGTTTTGTCGCTGCAATGGCTAGAATTCCTGTCCCTGTGCCGACATCCAGCAGGGAAGCCAAAGGACTAGGCGGCCAGAATTTTTCCAGCATTTCCAGACATCCGCGCGTTGTTTCGTGCGTCCCGGTTCCAAATGCCATTCCAGGATCAATTTGAATAATCACCCGATCCGTATCGCCGACTTGATCCAGCTTCCAGGAAGGCGCGATGACCAGTCGCTGACCGATCAGCAACGGCTCCCAGCCTTTTTTCCATTCGGACATCCAGTCCTGGTCGGCGATGGTCGAAGCTTCGACTTTTCGCAAAGCGAAATCGGGCAGGTCAATCAGTCGCAAATTATTCAGAATGTTTTGTCGCAGCTTTTCAACATCGGGTTCAGTATCAAAATACGCTCTCAGCGTGACAAAGTCCGAAGCATCTTCGGAAACTTCGACGCCTGTTGTATTCATGGCCCAGAGCTGCGTGGTTGCGGCGGTTTCGCCTACGCGGGCGATTTCGACTTCTACGGCATGCCAAACTTTTGTATTCATCAGGTTATAGATTTATCGGCGTTCTTCGATTCCAAGTTCATCCAGCGTGTGTGGATCATTGCGCCAGTTGCCCTGAACACGGACGAAAAGGTTTAAACGGACGTGGTGATCAAGCAGCTTTTCAATATCGCGGCGCGCGCGAATGCCGATTTGTTTCAGCATCTGGCCGCCTTTGCCAATGATGATGGGTTTTTGCGAGTCGCGTTCGACATAAATTACGCAATGGATTTCCGTGCCGGTTTCCGTTTCTGTCCACATTTCGGTCCGTACGGCTGTGGTGTAAGGAAGCTCCTGTTCAGTCACTTCCAGAATCTTTTCGCGGACCAGTTCGGCGACCAGGTTGCGTTCAAGCTGATCCGTGAAGATGTCCGGGTCATCATAAATCGGAGTGCCTTCCGGCAAATGGTCCAGCAATTTGTTGATGAACAGCTCCTGATTGTCGCCTTTCAAAGCTGATAGCGGAATGATTTCGGCGAACTCGTATTCCTGGCTGTATTGTTGAATCAGCGGCAGCAAGTCGGATTTATCCTTCAGCTTATCAATCTTGTTCAGGACCAGCAGCGTTTTTTTGCCTGCCTGTTTGACCAGATCAAGCGTGAATTTGTCCCCAGCGCCAAAACTGGTGGTTGCATCGCGCATCAAAACAACGATGTCTACCTGCATCAGCGCATCAGTGACGTATTGCATCATCCGCCGGTTTAGCGTGTATCCGGGTTTGTGGATGCCAGGTGTGTCCACAAAAACAATTTGGCCTTCTGGCCGCGTGATAATTCCCTGGATGCGCGTGCGCGTGGTTTGGGGTTTGGCCGAAACGGCGGCGATGTGTTCGCCGACCAGTGCATTCAACAATGTGGATTTGCCGGCATTCGGGCGTCCAATCAACGCGACCAAGCCGGATTTGTGATTTTCATTCATAAAGAGTTTTCAATGGCCGTTGCCAGAAGGTTTTGACGCCGATACTTCAGCGGCTTTGGCTTCAGCGGCGATTTCTGACGGTAGTTTTTGGATTCGCAGGCGGGAAACCTGGCGTTCATTGGCTTCGATCACTTCAAAGCGAAGACCTTGAAATTCCAGTTGTTCGCCAACTTCGGGCAAACGGCCCAACTGGCTGATGACCAAACCGGCAACGGTGGTGAAATCGTCTGCGGCAAGCTCTACGTTGAATTCGCGCTCGATTTTGCCAATTTCAACATCACCGCGAACCACGCAAATGTCGTCAGATTCATTGACGATTTCGATTTCGTTGACAGGTAATTCGGGTTCGTCTTCATCTTCAATTTCACCGACGATTTCCTCGATCAAGTCTTCCAGCGTGACCAAGCCGGCCAAGCCGCCATATTCATCAATGACGATGGCCATTTGAACCCGGGCTTTCTGCATTTCACGCAGCAAGTCGTCAATCGGTTTTGATTCGGGAACTTCGAAAGGTTGAAGCCGGGCGATTTCAATCGCCGCGCAATCCGTTTCACCACTGGCCCAAAACTTCAGCAAATCGCGGACGTAAATAACGCCTTCGATGTGGTCAATCTGGTCGCGGTATACCGGCAAGCGCGAATATTTCGATTCAATCATCAGGTTGCGAACCTGTTCGATGGTGGTGTTGGCTTCGACGGCGACAATTTTCGGGCGTGGAGTCATCACTTCGTCCACCGTGCGGTCGCTGAAGCGAATGATCGTCTGGATCATCTCGCCTTCTTCTTCTTCGATAATGCCTTCTTCTTCGCCCACATCCAGAAATGCCTGAAGCTGATTTTCTTCGTCAATCGCCGTTGCCGCAACGGTTGGCGTTTCCGCGGGAGCTTCGGGAGCGCGCTGCAAGGTTCGCAAAGAACGATATAGCGGATGCGCAATCGCGCCCAGGATCGGCCACAGAATGCTGAGCGGCCAACGCAATCGCAACAGCGTTCGTTGCGGATCGTTTTGCGTGGCTATCAGCGGCAAAATCTGGCGAAAGATGATGACCGTCAGCAGCATTCCGCCAAAGGAAGCCAGCAGAAAATGCGCCGGGTAAACGTGGTGGGCAATCGAACTGATCAAAATCGCAATCGAAGCAATTGAAAGGTGAATGCCGAACGTAAGGGTAAAGCTGAGCTGATGATAGTGCTCCAAAATCGAGCGCCAGAAAACGGCGTGCGGCGTTTCGTTGGCTTCGCTGGCCAGCAATCGCAGGCTGACGTCGCTCAATTCATCGAGTGCGCTTTTAGCGGTGGCGGTAACGACCAGCATCGCTATCAGGATGCTGGTCATAACTATTTCAGTTTCCATAGATGAAAAGAATCCTGGCATAACTAACACTGGCCTAAGCCTCGCGCCGGAGACTTAGGCCAGGAAAAAGTTTTCATTTGTGTTTCAGCCTTGATGCTCAGGATGCGTGCAACCTTTGAACTCTTTCAGGTAC
>CAYLJQ010000800.1:0-3363 GCA_964383955.1 uncultured Heliomicrobium sp.
CGCGTGCAGGTTATGCCCTTGGTTAAAGGCTCCTGCCGAACTGGCCGCGTTGGGATTGAAGTTGATCTGCGCTCCCAGAATGCCAATGTCGGTTGATTGGCTGTACACCTTCAACCAGCCTGTGCGCCCGGCAGGAACAAACGTTTCGAAGCGAGGCGTGATGCGCGGGAAATTGTTCGACAGACTGTTTCTCAATTGGCAGTTTCCGGTGATTGAAAAGCTCAGCGAGGTTTCCGCATCGTCGTAGAAGATGCCAAACAGTGTGCCGAGCGACGAAGCGCCAATCCCCAGATTGCCTCCGATCCGATTCAGGATCAGCAAGGTGTCGTTTCCATCGGCTCTGGAGCCAAAGCTCGACGCCGCCAGCGTTCGCGGGACGCGGTTATAACTGACTCCATCAAACGTGATTGACGAAGTAACGGTATTGCCGTCGCAAAGTGGCAATCCGCCCGGAATTGCCGCAAAGGCTTGAGCGCCCAAATTGGCAGCATGGCCCGATGTGAATTTCACGTACTCATCACCGATCAAATAGTTGAAATTTTGCGGACAGCCCCGCTGATCAACCACCACTGCCAACAGGTAACCTGTTGTCCCCGGATCAAGGTCCGAAGCAAGCACCGAAGCGGTTTGGTTGGCTGTCAAACAGATATAGCTGTCTGCCACATTGCAGCCTTCAGCCACAAAGAACAGATGAACAAACGCGCTTAACACCAGATGAGTGTTGGTAATGTTAATCCGTGTGTTCTGTGAGTTTCCGCTGGTCGCGCCGGACGTGTAAATGTTGTAAATCAACACGCTTCCGGCCTTCTGGTCGCTCATTTCAGACCTTGCAGGGAACGGGTTCCCAGGGCCAACCGGAGGACAGGTCACTGTGCGACAGGCAGAAAATACCAGCGCAGGACCTCCCTTAAAGGTAACAGAATTGTTTGCGCAAACCTGCGAACCTGTCGTTGCCAAGTCGCTGACCTGCGTCAGGTAGGTAATGACCGCCGTTTGTCCGGGAGCCAGAGTTCCCGTGAAGGTCATACCGACGTTTGTCACATTACAAGTTCCAATGTTGGTGGTGCAGGAGCCGGGAACGCCGACCAGATTGGTGAACGTCGTGGTATCGGCGACGTTTTGATTAACGTTGCCGTTATTGCTGATGTTCAACGTCACGGTCACTGTATTGCCGGGGCCCGTGCAGGCCAACGGGTCGGAGGCTGTTCCAGTGACTCTATTGACGGTGATCTGGAATGAACAAGACGCTGAATTGTTGGCAGCGTCATTGACCGAACAAGTCACCGTTGTCACGCCTACCGGGAATGAAGACCCGGAAGCAGGGCTGCAAGTTGGCGCGCCGATGCCTGGGCAATTGTCGCCGATAGTTGGCGCGGGATAAGTCACGTTTGCTGAATTGCCAGTTGTGCCGACAAAGATGTTCGCCGGACAAGTGATGGTGGGAGGCTGCGTGTCGTTGACTCTGACGGTGAAGCTACAGCTTGGTCCATCAGCGGTTGTGCAAGTGACAGTCGTCAAACCGACGGGGAAGAAACTGCCGGAAGCAGGTGAACACGTAACACCGCCACATCCGCCATCAACTGTCGGGGTGAAGGGGACAGTCGCTCCACATTGATTGGGCGCGTTGCTAACAGTGATGTTGGCCGGACAGACGATGGAGCAGGCTCCGACATTTGCTCTGAAGAAAATCGGATCGTGATTGGCAGTGGTTCTGCCAAAAGGAACGCCACTGCCGGTGAAGGTTCCGTAGAACACATTCCCCACCGCTTTCATTTGCTGGTAATCGCCCAGCACGCGCTGTCTAGGATCGCCATTGTCGGCAGCCGAAGACAGAAATGTTTCCAGAATATTATCCGTGAAGCTTCCGCCCTGATTGGTGCTGATTGCCAGGTGCGCTGTGAACTGTGGGAAGCCGGCGTTCATTCCATCGTATGTGTCATACAACACGCCAAGCACGCCGTTAGCTGCGACAGCCGCTGAAGGCAGCGCCGCCTGAACTTGTCCCGTTAAAAACGTTTCTGCACCGATGGTCAGTCCGCCCATTCCATTATTAGTCAGGCGGCGAAATGCCAGACGATTGTTTCCTGTGCCGCTATCACGGTTTCCGTAAAAGTAATAAACATCGCCATTGGTGGGGTCTACCGTAGCGTGAAGAACTCCGCCTAATAGGGCATTGACCGTTCCGAATTTCGGAGTTGGCTGGGTGCTGTCAGCGGTCGCCACAATGACTCCGGTCGGATTGCCATTTAATCCCCAGGTTACTCCAGCGTCCGTGGATCGGTTGATCATGTAATTAATGCTTCTGGAACCATCGCCATTCGTTGCGACCAGTTGTTGAAACAGGCTGTAAACGGCTCCGGAATTCGGATCCACGGCCAGCCGGTGGCCTGGGTTGATGGTTCCAGTCGGCCCAAATCCCGAAACATTATCTGTTGTAAAGTTCGGCGGGTTTGACCCTGCTGCAACGGCTACGCGCATTCCGCGCGGACTGATGGTGAAATCGTCATAAGCAACGTAAACATTATCCTGACTTGCCGTAACCGGGTCGCGGTTGACCAGCAGCCAGGGCTGGTCGGTATTGCCCGCTGCGACAGAATTCGTGCGCTGAGCCACGCCCATTGAAAGCAACCATCCCCAAGCCACCGCACTAAGAGGGTTCGTCGTCGTTCCGCTAAAAACATCCGTCGGCGTAAAAGACAGGAACGTGCCGGACATGCGGTTGCCGCGTCCATAATCAACTGCCTGGTCACAGGGACATCCGGTCGTGCCGTTTCCCGCACCGGGCGGTTGAGGCACTGTGAATACTTTTGTCCATGTCGTTCCGGCATCCGCCGAATGCCAGATAGGCGTGTTGGCTCCCCAACTGCCGGAAAACGCGGTTATCACAATTTCGTTGGGATTCAGGGGATTGATCGCGATAGAAGGTTCGCCATCGTTGAAAGTGTCGGTATTCTGCAAATTCGCATTCGTGTTGCTGACCACGGTATCAACCACGGTAATGGTCGGGATCAGGTTGGGACGCGGAATTCGATCCTGGGCAATTACAGAGCGTGTGTATTGCTTAAGATCGGGCGGCGCGCTTTTGGTGGATTCATCACCCTGGATTGCTTCTTCCTCTTCCTCCTCTCTCTCGTACCCATTGTCGGCAGCTTCTGCAGCGGTGGGATTGCCTTTAACATCCAGGCCGATCCGACCAGCAGGACGAAGACAAAAGCTGAAATCAGCAGACAAACTCTTGTACTAAGCCAAAACTTCCTCTGAGAGGGCGTGTGTTTTTGCGGACGATTCATGATGGTTCTCCTATTTTTAGAGGTGGGTCGTTAACGACGAAACTTTGTTTGCCGGACGTAATAGGACAGAGAC
>CAYLJQ010000801.1:0-3362 GCA_964383955.1 uncultured Heliomicrobium sp.
TGCATTGTTCGCGCATCATTCGGATTGGCTTTTTTGGCCTGTTCCAGAAATTCCAGTGCTTCATCCGGCTGACTGATCTGAATGAACTGGTCAGCGGCTTCAAGCTGCGCTTCGATATCGTTCGGGTTAGCTTTGGCTTTATCAATGACGGCTTTGATTTCATTGAACATTTGTTCGCGTTGCTGCGGCGTCATACTCTGGCCGCCTTCACCGCCGGGCAACCTGCCCGCAGCTTGTGCAACTGAATTTTGCAAAGATTGCCCCGCGCGATGGCGATATTGCCAATTGGCCAGCTTGAATCCACCGGCTAAACCAAGAATCAATCCAATGATGGCCAACGCTAAATTTGTTCGTAAGAATGCGTATTTCATCTGAATATTTATTTTGAAAATTTAGAATCAAGCCGTAGAGCTGACTTATAAGCCGAATTCTGTACTCACAGCCTTGCGGCGTAAGCGGCAATCATTCATCTGGGCGTCACATTACTGCGCCGCTCATGCGACCTACCCGGAAACGCCCCGCGCCGAAGCGCAAAGTGAGCCGGACAAGCTCATAACGTTTCCCTATTTGGTCTTGCACCGCAGGGGGTTTGCCTAGCCGGGCATGTCGCCACACCCGCTGGTGAAGCCTTTACCTCACCGTTTCACCATCGCCCGGCGCGCGAACGCGCTTAGGGCTGTCTGTTCTCTGTTGCACTATTCCGTCGGGTCGCCCCGCCTGGCCGTTAGCCAGCCTGCTGTCCTACGGTGTTCGGACTTTCCTCTCACACTTCAATTGATTTCAAATCCTGCACAAGCTCTTAAAAATCAATTGAAGCGTGAGCGATCACCCGGTCTGCTCTACGACTCAAATTGAGTATACCACGCTGGGATCATGCGGCAAGAAGCGCCAATTTATTACGTGCAGAACCAGATTTCTTCCAGATGTTCAGGTGGATTAGCGCATCGCTTGAGGAAAAGTCTTGTACCAGAGGCCGAGTAAAAAATTAGGCGGAACCTGCCCCACAACAGATTCCGCCTAGCGTAGAAGCGATTTCCCAGTGGACCATCGCTTCAGAACAGAAACCGATCATCGAACCGAAGCATAGGAGAATGATTGTCTCCCAACCAAGGAGATAAACATCCAATGCCTGAATCACATTGAATCGCCTTCATTTCTTTACAGGCAAATAAATACTCTTTCGCAGGATTCACAGCCATACGTAAAACTACGTGATTCTGCATAACCGAATAAATGATGCTTCATTGCTATCAATCCCGGTTGCCGCAAAATTTACTCTCGGCGAAATTATCCGTCCAATGGAAGGATGCCACGCTTTAAGGCAAAGCGAATCAAGTCGGCATTATTTTGCAAACCCAGTTTGCGCATAAGATTGGCGCGATGGCCTTCTGCGGTTCGCGGGCTGATAAACAGGCGGGTGGCTATTTCAGAACTTGTTCGTCCTTCAGCAACAAGCTGAAGGACTTCTCGCTCCCTGGTGGTTAATAACTCGTAGGGATCATCAGGAACGGATTCGACCTTTTGCAGAAAGCTCCAAGGCTCTTTCAGAAAGCGGCGGGCTAAGGTAGCGATTTCCGGCAATGACTTCTTTAACTGCCTGAATCAGATCGGCGGCCTGGGAATCTTTGAGAACATAGCCTAAAGCGCCATTCTTCAGCGCCTCCAGCACATAGGCATCGTTCGTGTACATTGAGAGAATGATGACCCGCGTCTGTGGCAACAGTTTCGTAACCTGACGAGTCACTTCCAGCCCGTTCAACCCCGGCATCATCAAGTCAGTAATTAGAACATCCGGTTTCAAGCGTTCTGCCAATCGAACGGCTTCAATACCGTCACTGGCTTCTCCAACCAAACGAAAATGAGGCTCGCTTTGCAAAAGCGCGCGTAACCCTTGGCGCACTATATTGTGGTCATCAGCAAGCAAAATGTTTGGCATCTTCCACTCCTTTTCACCGATTCAACAAACGGCTCTCAAACTTTGGCCTATTCTTCCAATGGCAAGATTGCCGTTATCGTCACGCCTTCTACAGATTCAATCTTTAATGTTCCCCCAAGCAGATGCGCTCTTTCCCGCATTCCCGTCAAGCCGCTGGACGCACCCGATTCGACTGCATCCACGACTTCAAACCCGACTCCACGATCTGAAATTTGCAGGCTCAGGTTTTCGGCATCGGCTGAAACTCCAACTTTTACTTCCCCAACCTTGGCGTGACGCGCCACATTTGTCAGTGCTTCTTGAACAATTCGATAGGCTGCTGTTTCAATTTCCGGTCTGAGGCGGTGCCCCTCGATGCCCGTGTGTGTCAATGAAACGCGAATGGCGGTCTGCGATGTGTAGCGCTCAAAATGCCATAGCAGAGCATGCAATAACCCAAGATCATCGAGCATGGCCGGTCTTAAATCCAAGGAAAGGTCTCTCACACGTCCAATCAATTCATTGACAAGTGTTTGTGCCTTTTCATACTGCCCAGACAGTTGGTCCTGCGGCAATCTCGGCGCCATTTCAATCACCAATTTCAATCCGGTAAGCAGTTGGCCAATTTCATCGTGAAGCTCACGGGCGATATTTCTGCGTTCGAGTTCCTGCACTTCAACCAAACGATTTGAAAGTCGCCGCAATTCTTTTTCTGCCCGATGGCGCTCCGCTATTTGCTCTATCAATTGGGAATTTGCCGCAGACAATTCCGCAGTTCGCTCTCGCACCCTTAGCTCAAGTTCATCGTGAGCCTTTCGTAAAGCCTCTTCGGTGCGCTTGCGCTCCACTGCGTAACGAATTGAGCGCGTCAATAATTGCCTGGTGATGGATGATTTGAATAAATAATCCTGAGCCCCCAGTTGTATGGCACGGACAGCCAAAGCTTCATCACCTGTGGCCGTTAACGGCACAATTGCGACACTTGGAGAGTGTTCTTGTGCTTTTAAAAAGGTCGACAGTCCTTCACTATCTGGTAGCCCAAAATCCAGCAACACCAAATCAATCTTACCTTTTGCCAGGCGCGCCAGACCAGTTTGCAGGCTTTCTGCCCATTCCAATTGATAAAGAGCGCCTTCCGAAGCAAGCAAGGCTTTTACAATCTCTGCCGCTGAAGGATCATCTTCAATCAATAGGACGGTAATCGGTTGATTTTCCATATATCTTCACTTTGTGACTGCATTTGCCGCAATGTCCCAAAATGCAGGAGTAAAAACAAAAACAGCCAGTGCTTTTAAAAGCCCTGGCCGTTTACTGGTTCACATCTTGTTACGAATGAAACTTATTACTAGCCATTCGGCTTGCTCTTTTCTTCTTCTTGCTTTTTCGCTGCATCTTTCTTGGATTGCAGAGCAGTTGCATCGTCAGAAACTTTCTTTGCAATTGTATC
>CAYLJQ010000802.1:0-3350 GCA_964383955.1 uncultured Heliomicrobium sp.
TTCTGATTTATTGCTTCTATCCCCCGAAAGGAGTGATGGAGCCTCCGAACCTGCCCAGCAAGACTTTTTTGATTCGTGGCTGAACTCGCTTCCTCAAAACGTAAACCTGCGCGAAACACTGGAAACGACTGAACGCGAATTGATTCTTCGAGCACTTCGAGATTCCGGCGGCGTTCAGGCCGAAGCGGCGCGCCATCTTGGCCTGACTCGCAGCGACATCGCGTACAAGATCAAAAAGTATGGCATCGAACAGTCACTTGAATTATAGCCTGACGATTGATGTCAGAAACTTTGTACGATCGCCCTTTGCTGTCTAAATTTTCATACACGCCAATCCCGAACGACTTGCGCTAAAGCCAATAAAATCAACACTCAAGCGTATTTCCCACCCTGGCATATTCGTTGCCCAGTCAATATACGCCGTCAATTGTTGACGGAGAAAAACAAGGTTTTGCACGCTTACTGTAGCGAGCAATTTCAATCTGGTTTGGCAGAAAAGGAGCCTAAAGAATATGTTTCCACAAATTCCTAGTTGGGATGCCATGCATCCAATAATTGTGCATTTTCCGATTGCGTTGTTGCTGATTGTTCCCCTGCTGTTGGTATTAGGATTGGCCTGGAAGAGCAGCAGCCGGGGACTGATGATCGCAGCCTTGGTGCTGATGGTAGTTGGCACAATTGGGACTTACGTTGCGTTCTCCACAGGTTCCGCTGGTGAAGATGCGGCAGAAAAAATTATCGGAGCCAAAGCCGTTCTGGAACAGCATGAAGAATTGGCAGAAACAACGCGAATCATCTTTACGGTGTTAACGCTGATCTTTGCCGCCATTCTGTTCGTCCCACGCTTGCTGAAGAAAGAGCTTGGGCGAAAAACGACCGCTTTTGTGACATCGGCTTTTCTACTGTTCTACTTGGCAGGCACACTTGTCTTGGCCAACACTGCCCATCAAGGGGGCCGATTGGTTCACGAGTTAGGCGTAAGAGCGGCAATTGGCAACGGCACTCAACAGATAGCGCCTGAGGGAGCTTTCACACACGGCAAAACAGACAAAGACGACGACTGAAGAATGAGCCGTCAAAGCGCGGAAGGTCGAAGGATCGAAGAACTGAAATCAGAAAATCTTTTGTCCTTTTGACCCCTTGTATTTGGTTCCGGCTCGTCGGGTCGGGAAACAGGAGATACTTTTATGCAACAAAAAATCTTTGTAGCTGGAATACTCAGTCTTGCAATCTTAGGAGTTGGCTGTTCAAGGTCAGCGGAAACCAAAGTAATGAAAAATGAAAAGGCCACGATCTCGCCTGTGGTAAGCGCATCACCCTCACCGGACAGAATTGTCGGCAATAAGAATGATGGCTCTTCCGCATCCGCCTCTAATGCCTCGCCAGTCAATCCCATGACTGGCACGCCTAAAAGCCGGGACGACAATGATCATGGCGAGAAAAAAGATGATAAAGACGCCCTGAAAAAGCGGTACAAGGGGTAATGCGTCCCGTCAAACTCAATGGAAGAGCCTTCTGGGGTGGAGCTCCTGCCTTGACATAGGTTAAAGGAGTCAGCTAATTTTGCCGCTTGCCGTCAGCAGCAAATTTCTTGCCGACGCTGTCATGGAGTCACTGCTTACGGTTTGGAAGTACACTAAAGAAAAGGAGAAACCGAAAGTGAAAGAAGCAATCCATCCGAAATATGTTGAATGCAAAGTGCATTGCGCTTGTGGCAACATCTTTACAACGCGCTCAACCAAGAATGAAATTCAGGTTGAAATCTGTTCGGCTTGCCATCCGTTTTTTACCGGAAAGCAGAAATTGATTGATACCGCCGGTCGAGTTGAGCGTTTCCAAAAGAAATATTCCAGGAAAACTGCCGAACCGGCTGCTTAATTGCGGGTTATCAACAGTGGATTTGTGATGAAGATTGGACTGAAAACTTCGGGGCTGGTGAATCAACGGCGTTGCGTCGCGGTTTGCCAATTTGCGCCCAGCAGTCTGCAATCCACACTGATCTGCGGTCATCGTTAGCTTAAAACCAGAGCCACAACGCCACGGTGCGTTGGCCTGCCTTGCCAATTGGCCGGGCACTTGCCAGCAAACGTAAGTTCCGTGATGACGTTGTGGCTTTATTTTTTCTTCACAAGGCAGGTTGTTATGAGCCAGGAAAAAGAGATTATCGTTGGCGGCCAGGCCGTTATCGAAGGCGTGATGATGCGCGCTCCGAATTCGTATGCCGTTGCGGTTCGCAAACAGGACGGCAGCATCGTTTACAAAGCTGAGCCTTTGCCGAAGCTGAGCGATAAATACCCGATTCTGAAAATTCCGGTTTTGCGGGGCAGCGCGGTGTTGATTCATTCCATGCTGCTTGGCATCAAGGCATTGAATTTTTCGGCAACTGTCGCTTTTGAAGATGCAGAGACAGAATCCAAAGCCACGACTGCCGCAAAAGCAGCCGCGGCAACCGGCGCGCTGGCAACAACGGCTCACGTATTTGAATCATCGAGCGAATTTGTGACGCCAGCTCAAACCGAAACCAAGGAAAAATCCGGCAGCGCCGGTGCGACCGCGACGGCTGCCGGTTCAATGATTTTCGCGCTCTTTTTCAACGTAATGCTGTTCATTGTTTTGCCGCTGTTGTTGACCAACGTAATGTTCATTTACTTCGGCTGGGGCAATGCACCGCAAGCTTCGCTTGAATCCACGGCGGGTCAAGCCTGGTATCAATCAGCTTGGGCCTGGCTGCAAGCTTATATGAAACCTGTTCGTCCTTCGTTCTCGTTCAACTTTGTAGACGGCGTAATCCGCATGATGTTCTTCGTTGCCATGATCTACATCTTTTCGCGATTGAACGACATCAAGCGGGTTTTTGAATATCACGGCGCTGAACACAAAACAGTATTCACCTGGGAACAGGGTGAAGAACTGACCGTCGCCAATGCGCGCCGCCATCCGCGCCAGCATCCGCGCTGCGGAACCAGTTTTTTGATGGTCGTGATGCTGGTTTCCATCGTGATCTTTTCAATCATCAAATTTGACACGCTGTTGTTAAACATGCTGTCGCGTATTGCGCTGATCCCGATCATCGCTGGCATTTCCTATGAAGTGATTCGCGCTGCTGGCAAAAAAGAATCCGGCGCAATTTTCCGGTTCATGACGTTGCCCGGCATTTGGCTGCAAAACCTGACGACGCGCGAACCTTCCGACGATCAACTGGAAGTAGCGATTTACGCGCTGAAAGAATCTCTGAAGCTGGAACCCCAGGCGGCAGATGCCAGAGCTTAGGAACTGGATGTCAGACTTTACTTTTAACTAAATCGAACCAAACAACATTGGTACAACCAGAAAGAAACCACTGATGAACA
>CAYLJQ010000803.1:0-3349 GCA_964383955.1 uncultured Heliomicrobium sp.
ACTTGGTTGCCGGGTTAGGTACTCGAACGATTCGCATAGCCCTCGCGACGCGGGACGATTACAGGCTGGGACTGGCTGGCAATCTGGATCTGGTACAGTTGGCACAGCATCCCGCTTACGATCGTTTGCTGAAAGATTCGCGGTTTCACACAGTTATGCTGACGACGTATTCGCGCGGCGCTATGGCCAGCAACTGGTCGGATGGGTACACGCAAGCCGAGTACGAAGCTGAACGCGAGGAAATTCGTCGGCTGGGCGAATACCTGTTGAACACACCTGCGTTCAACGGGAAAACCTTCATCATCCTCAATTGGGAAGGCGACAACGCCATGTCGCTGTGGCCGAACAAACGCACAATCTGGGACGCGTACACAAACTGGATTCGTTCACGCGTCGAAGGCGTCAAGCTTGCGCGGCAAAAATATCCGTCATCACCCGCCAAGCTTTTTTCCGGGTTGGAGTTCAATCAACTACGTAGCTGGCAAACAGGCGAATGGTGCGGTTCGCCAGTTAGCGATCCAGTTCACAACGATACGCTCAGAAATCGCTGCGTGATTGACTATGTCGCACCCCGTGTCGAAGTGGATTATTACTCGTATTCTTCCTGGCGAAGCCTGGACGACAAAGAAGGAAATCCGTCTGAAAGCCTGAAACAACGATACAAAACCGATCTGACGTTCGCGTTGTCGCTGATCAAAACGCAGCGTCCGGAAATTGGCGAACACAACTTTATTCTTGGCGAATACGGTTTTGAACGCGCACGTTACGGCGAATGCAGCGCTGCCAACCACACCAGCGAAATGTTCGATGCGCTGGAAGGCGAAGGCTCTTTTCAGGCGTCGTACGCTGTCTTTTGGCAGGTAGTGGACAACGCGCCAACTTATGGAGTCGGCGTCAGCTTGTTCGGCTTGTATAGAATTCGCGACGGAAATCTGAGCTTGTCTCCCATCGGCGAGAACTTCCGCAAGCGACTTGCCAACCAAGCTGCGACAAATTACACAGGCTGTCCGCAGATTCGCACCTCGCCGGAACTGGGAGTGTTGAACAGCCTTGGGGAGCCGAATTTTCAAATTAACCCGGACACAGTCGTTTCAGTTTACGCGCAAGGCTGTTGCGCAAATGTCACCACTCCGTTTTCCGCCAACGGTAACAAAGTCAATTTCGAACAAACATCAAGGCGGTTTGTATTGCCGCGCGACAACTCGCTTCACTTTTACGAATCGGCGACGCAGATCAACTTTTCAATGCCGTCCTTGCCGTCTGAGGAAAGACGAACCGGTCCTGCCAGAGTCTTTGTGACTGACGCGCGAGGTTACGATTCCAACTCTCAAACAATCAACGTCAGTTGCGCCGACTGCCCGCGCTTTGCATCCTGTGGAGTCCTGGAAACGAATTACCAAACGCTACAGATTTCTCCGGGCGATTTGGTCACACTCACCGGCAGCCAGTTTTCGACCTCTAGCAACAAGGTGTTTATTGAACAGCGCGTCACCCAGCACACTTTTCAAAAATGGACCTTGGCGCAATCCAGCATCATCAGCGAATCGCCCACGCAAATCATCGCCAAGCTGCCTGATGATCTGGTCGCTGACCGCGAAACCATTCTTTACGTTGCAAATGCCGCGGGCCGTGAATCAACCGAAAGCATCATCCCGATCTCAGCGCCTTGCCCTGAATGTGCGCCACGATTGAAATCCTGCCAGGGATTTGTCGCGGATGGAGGATCGGGATTTTTTGCCGGACGAACAACAATGGCGATTGGCCGCTTCGCTGCCAGCGGCAACAAAATCGTCATCGAACAAGTGGATCAGCAAAACCGCGTCTATAAATACGAAGTCAATGGCGGCATAAACTGGGAAGACGGCGATAAACGGATTCGCTTTGTGCTGCCAACTGCGCTGTTTGCCGGGCATGCGTTACTTTACGTGGTTGACGCGCAAGGCCGGGAATCTCGCGCGCAAAGCATCACCATTTCTTCTTCGCCGCTGACGACGGTGTCTTCGGCCAATTATCGCGGCGGTTCCCTGGCGGTTGAATCGCTGGCGACGATCTTCAGCAACGCGCTGGCGACGACAACCCAGGCTGCGACGGCGACGCCTTTGCCAACGGAATTAGTGGGAACGCGAGTATCAGTGAAAGACAGCGCGGGCGTGGAGCGCAATTCGCCGCTTGTCTTTGTTTCGCCGACACAAATCAATTTTCAAATTCCACCAGGAACCGCTGCAGGCACGGCGGCGATTACTGTGTTCAGCGGATTTGGTTCGTCATCAACCGGAACAATCCAAGTTTCAAACGTCGCGCCGGGAATTTTTGCGGCCAACTCCACCGGCAAAGGCTTTGCGGCAGCAGTCGTTCTGCGCATCAAAGCTGACGGCTCGCAAACGTTTGAACCTGTCGTGGTGTTCGACCCTGTCAAAGCCGATTTTGCCGCTGTCCCCATTGACCTGGGTAATCCCAGCGATCAGGTTTTCCTGTTGATTTATGGAACCGGCATTCGCAAACGCAGCGAATTATCAGCCGTATCGGTTCAAGTTGGCGGCGTTCCCACGCAGATCAATTTTGCCGGAGCACAAACAGATTTTGTCGGTCTGGATCAGATCAACGCGCTGTTACCGCGCACGCTAATTGGGCGAGGCGATGCTGATGTCGTGGTCAGCGTTGATGGACAGACGGCCAACACGGTTCGCGTAAACATCAAATAAGTCCCACAATTTCGTGGAATAGAAAAGCGCTCGTCGGACATTTACCCGGCGAGCGCTTTTTTGTTTTGCGCTGAAAAATTGACTTATTTTTTGGAGGGAGAAATGGTTTTTGCATTCACAGCCGTGGTGCGCGCGGCTTTGGTTTTAGTTCTGATCGCAACTGTCACGATCGGGGTTCGCTCGGCGTCGGCAGCCGTTGACCCAATTAACAAAAACATCTTTGGCACTGCGCTGAAAAGTTATGACGCCGTCGCCTATTTCAAAGAAGGTCGTCCGGTCAAAGGCAGGGATGAATTTCGCCACGACTGGATGGGAGCGAAATGGTATTTCGCCAGCGCCGCCAACCGCGATGAATTTGCACGCAATCCGGAAAAATACGCTCCGCAGTTTGGCGGATATTGCGCGTGGGCGGTCGCGAACGGTTATACCGCCAGCATTGATCCTGAAGCCTGGCGAATCATAGACGGCAAGCTGTACCTGAATTACAGCAAGGACGTTCAGAAGAAATGGGAAGCCAACATCCCGGGCTTTATCAAGCAAGGCAACGAAAATTGGCCCAAATTGAAAAAGTAAAACAAAACCCTAACAAGATTCGCGGCGGCTGATCATTTTGGATTTCGTCTGTAATGATCAGCCGCTTTTTTGCC
>CAYLJQ010000804.1:0-3347 GCA_964383955.1 uncultured Heliomicrobium sp.
ATTCGACCTGCGCAAAAACAAAAACGCTCCGGTTTCTGTTTCGAAACCGGAGCGCCTGCTTTCTTTTCTAGTCTGCAATCTCAATTCGTAGAGTGGAACGTTGCTGGCAATCGGTCTCGCTTGTTGTTGTCTTTACAACAACAACACATCGCCATTACGGTGCGTAGCGTGCTGACAGCGTTCGCTTTTTTCTGCTGAAAAACTTGAAGAGTCATTTGATTATGCCAGTAATCCTGATTGATGTTGGTCAAACCAAAAATAACGGCAGCGGCGTCCGATGTCAAACCTGGCAACATCAGGGCTTTTGGGTTCCAGGGCTTTTGCAAAGTCAGTTTTCCCGAAGAAAGCTTGACAAGTGAGAAAGAAGACCTTTTTCAATTTGAGTTGAACCCGCTTGATTCACACACGCCCAAATCGATCGAGGTCTTCTATGAAAAAGCATAACGAAACTCTTGCTGAAAGTCGCTCCTGCCTGCAAAGTCTTGCTCAGGTGCTGGCTCCGTTAAAGGATCAGAGGTCTGCACGAGGGATTCGGTACGCCTTGTTTCCACTCTTGTGCATCGTGTTTCTGGCCCGGTTGGCGCAAGCCGATACGCCGACGGCGATTGCCGAGTGGGCGGCAGAACGAGCGGAATGGTTACGCGCCCACCTCCAGATAAACTGGCCGCGGATGCCGCATCACAGCACATTTCGTCGCTTGTTGCAGCAGGCGTTGCCGGTGGAGGAATTCGAGCGCCAAGCGCGCGTGTTTTTGACCTCTCGGCATGATCCCCGCGAAACTCTGTACAACCTGGACGGCAAAACCTTGCGCGGGACCATTCCGGGCGGAGCCACGCAAGGCTTGCATTTGCTGGCCCTGCAACAAGCGAAGACCAATCTGGTCATTGCCCAAACGGCGGTCGGAGTGAAAAAGAACGAAATCAGTTGTGCACCCGGTTTGCTCAACACCGTGAATTTACAGGGGAAAATTATCAGTGGCGATGCGATGCACGCGCAACGAACCCTCTCCCGCCAAATCGTTCAGCGCGGAGGAGATTATCTGTGGTTCGTCAAAAACAATCAGCACGCTCTGTACGCGCAATTGTCACAACGGCTGAGCCATCCTTCGCGGTTCCCCAGCGATGCGCAAACCGCGCTTGCCTATGACAAAGGGCACGGAAGAATTGAATCTCGCCGCTTGACCAGCAGCAGCCAGATCACAAATGTCCTGGGATGGCCCTTGGCTTCGCAAGCCTTTGTGCTGGACCGGGAACGCACGGAGTGTCGCAGCGGGAAACAGACCCGCCAAATCGTGTACGGCATCACCTCGCTGGAACCATTCACGACAGATGCTACGCAACTGTTGCACTTGGCGCGTCAACACTGGAGCATCGAAAATGGACTCCATTACCGGCGTGATGTGACCTTTGGCGAAGACCGCTGTCGAATGAAATCCTTTCGAGCAGCTCAATGCTGGGCAATCATCAATAACCTGACGATTGGCTTGTTGCGGTGGCTGGGCTGGAACAACCTGGCACAAGCACGGCGCTACTACAGTTCCCATTTGTCAGAAGCTTGGCAAGCAATCGGCCAAGCCACCCTCTGACTTTGCAAAAGCCCTGTTTTGGGTTCCATACTGATCTTGTCGCAATTCTGCGGAAAGGATTTACGCCTGCCCTTGAGAATGAACCAGTCTGCGCATTCGATCCGAAAATAGGACGTCTATTTTTTTGGGTTCGATCACAGCGGTTACCTCGCCGATACCAAATTTGGGGTGCAGCATTCCCTGTCCCTTGCGATACGTGCGCGTCCAATCGTAAAGCGTGCTGGTTCCCGTCAGCGCCCGCTTTTCTGTCGGATCCTTGATCTTTTTGAACCTGCCATTCTTGCCGCATTTCGGGCAGTTTACGCGTGTAATTTGTCCTCGCTTCCCAACCGCAAGGACAACATGCCCTTTTTCCTCACCGCAAATTAAGCAGATTTGTTCAACCCGATCGCCCACTAGATATTGATGTTGTTCCATAGGTCTTTTCCTTGTAAACATTGATGGGAAATGGAAACTCATTGTGGTTGGATGGCCAACCCGCGCCGAAGCATCTCTCGATTGGCGAGCGTTCTGACTTTTGAGCAATCCATTGTCCAGGGGACTCCATTTCTTGCGTTAGAAAACCAGGCGACGCCTTCGCTGCGTTCGTGGTATATGCCGTTTACATCACCAAGTATTGCTGCGGCCAAAATGTCTTCGGGAATAGCGACTTTGGCAGCTCTATCAAGGACACGCTCTAATGCGCCTACGGCGGTTCTTGCCATGGCATAGTGGAAACTATCTTCAATCAGGTTGATCAGCGGACCTACAACCTGCGCATCGCCGATATCGCCGAGCGATTGTGCCGCTTCCTTTCTTACCAGATAGGATTTATCGCTGAGCGCTGTCATCAGCGCCCGTTGGGCGCGCGGATCTTTTGATCTGCTCAGTCCCTTAACAGAATGGCGTCGCGTGGTCTCGTTTCCAAACCTTAGCAGGAATAATCTCATCCGAATCATGATTTTGCTCTTTCCGATTTTGAAGACAGGTCCGTCAAGGACAATACCCGCTTCAACTCTTTTCCGGCGAGGCCGAAATACGTGGCCATCTGTTTGAGCTGTTCCTGTCCAGCATAATCTGTCGGAGTTGCGCAGAATCTTTCGATGCCGGGAGCAAAATCTACGCACCGCATCTTTTTAGGAATTGTCAGGCCGTTCCTGCAACTGCCATTTGATTGCTGAAGAATGCAAAACTCGCACAGTGTCATGGACCCACCTTTACGCTGCTGAAATGTTTTGGGATAGAAATTGAATCAAGTCTATCGCCTTGTTGCTGGCTTTGCGCGAAACACAAAGCGCTCTCGACCGGAGATTGAGTGGTCAAGAGCGCCTGGGCTCAAGTATTCAGATTGCTTTGAGACGAAGCTTAGTAACGCGACCGTGAACGTCCGCCGCCACCGCCGCCGCCGAATCCGCCACGGCTTCCGCCTCCGCTGTTTTCACGGGGCTTGGCTTCATTGACGGTTAAGCTGCGACCGCTCACTTCGGTGCCATTAAACTTGTTGATGGCTGCCTCGCCTTCAGCTCTGGATCCCATTTCCACAAAGCCGAAGCCTCGTGAGCGGCCAGTGTCGCGGTCCGTCACCAAAGAGATGGATTCGACACTGCCAACTTGTGAAAAGAGATCCTGCAAATCTTGATCGGTTGTTTGGAATGCGAGATTGCCAACATATAGTTTCATAGACATAAAAATAAACCTTTCCCCTTCGGAGGGGTTGAGAGAAGCTTCGAATTGAAGTGGCTTCGGAGTACGGTTGCAGCGAAGGCTTGATTTCGGGTGCCCT
>CAYLJQ010000805.1:0-3341 GCA_964383955.1 uncultured Heliomicrobium sp.
GCAGGTCTTTCCATTCAAACCAGCCTTGTTTGCCGCGAATCCATTTTTCGAACCAGTTGAATTCGGCAACGGCTTTGACCAGTTGGTTGCGCGGGTCCGGGATGCCGTGCGTGTTGCCGGGATAAACCATGAATTCCGTCGGCACGCCGAGTTTTTTCAAAGCCATGTGCAGTTCTTCGCTTTGCGGACGAGGCACGCGCGGGTCGCCGTCAACGACGTGAATCAGGGTCGGTGTCTTGGCGTTCTTGATAAATTTCAGTGGCGAGAAGTCCCACCATTTGGCGAAGTCTTCGTAAGGTGTCTTGCCGCCGAAGTAAAACTCGCGGTTGCGCTGGACATCGCTCTGCGCATACATCGAAACCCAGTTCACGGTGCCCGCGCCGCTGGAAATGGCCTTGAAGCGGTCGGTGTGCGTCAAAATCCAGTTCGACCAGTGACCGCCCGCGCTCCAGCCCATCGCGCCCATCTTGTCGCCATCCACCAAGCCGGTCGCGATCAAATGATCCACGCCGGTCATGATGTCGTCATAACCCTGGCGGAAGTAATCGCCGCCGATTTCCATCTTGTGGCGTTCGCCGTAGTTGGTCGAGCCACGATAGTTCGGACACAAAACTGCGTAACCCGCTCCCGCGTAAGTCTGCGCGCCATAGCCCGGATTGAAACGCAGCACGTCAGCGCCCGCCGGACCACCGTGAATCTGCACAATCAGCGGATAGCGTTTGCCGCGTTCGTACCCGACCGGCTTGACCAAAACGCCTTCGACCATTTTGCCGTCGCTGGATTTCCATTGAATGGCTTCGGTTTCGCCGAGCGCGAGGTTTTTGATTTGCGGGTTGGTGTCGGTCAGTTGTTTCCAGCCCGCGCGGTTGCCAACGGCTGCGAGAGAAGGCGCGATGAAGTAATTCGCAGGCATTGCCGAATCCGCGTAATTCACCACCAGCTTCTTTGTGTCTTCATCCTGGAAAACTGTGACGACGCCATTTTCTTTGGTCAGCGGCGTGACTTTTCCAGTTTCGACAGAAAGCGCGAAAAGCTGATTGGTCGCGCGCCAGCCCTCATTGAAGTAAATCGTTTTGCTGTCTTCCGACCAGAAACCGACTGACACATCGCTGTCAAAACCATCGCCCAATTCTTTCCACTGCCCACCGGAAACCGGACGGATATTGACGCGCCCGTTGCGGAAATACTCGAAATTATCCGAGGCGGAAAACGCAATCCATTTGCTGTCAGGCGAAAAGCTCAAACCGCTTTCGCCGATTTCCTTGTTGTTTGTTAGCCGCTCGATTTTGCCCGTAGAGGCTTCCAGCAAATACAAGTCGGCGTAAATCCCCGCTTCGGTGACAGTGCGCTGGTAACGATCTTTGGGAGTTCCGGTGAAGCCAACCCATTTCGCGTCTTTCGACAGAGTAACATTGCTGACGCTGTACTCGGCGGAGGAAGTCACCCGCGATTCTTTCTTGTCCGCCAGTTCCAGCGCCCACAAATGTGCGAGCGGCGGTTCTTCGTTGCGAATCCTGACGGTGAACTTTTGCTCGATGCGGGCTTTGTTGTCTTTGTCCACGCTGTCCGGCGACAAGAAGTAAATGCGCTGACTGTCCGGCGAAAACTGCCACGAAGTGACCGGTGTGGCGTGTTTGGTCAGTTGCTGCGGCTTGGCGGTTTCAATTTCGGCGATGGGCAACGCCCAGATTTGCTGTTCGTCGTCTTTGCCAGCGGAAAAAGCCAGCCATTTGCCGTCTTTGCTGAACGCGAACGCGCCGACGCCGTCTTTGGCTTCCGTGATCTTGCGGGCTTCGCCGCCGTCGGCGCGCATCAGGTAGAGCTGATTCTGGTTTGGGCTGCTCGTCGGCGCTTCGCGGTCGGACGCGAACACGAAAAACTTTCCATCGCGCGACCAGCGAGCATTGCCTTCATTTTTCTCTTTGGTAAAAGTCATTTGCCGCGTTGAAGCCACGTCGCCATCCAGCGAAACCAGGTACAGATCACTGAATCGCTTGGCGGCTTTCCAATCCGGCACGCTCAAACTGTACAGCGCCCATTTGCCATCAGGACTGATGGCGGGCGCGCTGGCGTTGCGAATTTCCTGCGCATCCATAAACGTCATCGGGCGTTTGCTTTGCGCCGAAGCTGGTTGCATCAACGGCTCTGACAGGCAAACCACGCCGCAAAGCAAGGCGAGCAGACAGAATTGCTTGAAGCAATTTGGGATGATTTTCATTGTGGCTCCTTTTGATGATCGAACTCGGAAATGCTGTTTTCCCTGCTATGACCGGACGAAACAGCGAGAAAACCAGAAAGCTCTGGCAATCTGTACCCGGCAACGAGCCCGTTTGCAAGAGGATTGGAAGATGGAAAAATGCGGAACAGGAGAGAAAATCACAGGCTTCGGCGGGTGACTAAAAGACCGCCTGTCATTTATGACTCGCAGTAATAGCTGTTTCTGAGGAACGTGCGAACAAAACCGTCAGAGCTTTTCGTCGTCTTCCAGCAAACGCTCGACGGGAGTGCGGCCTTGGGCATCGCGCGAGGCGATTTCACGAACTGGCTTTTCGACGTTGAAGGTGCTGGTGGTTGCAATAATTCCCAACGGCTCTTCGTCAAACAGGCTGAGCCGGCGATTGATTCTGTCTTGATTGGGCTGAGCTTCGCGGAAACGGATGAACAAGCGCCATAACAACCCGATAATCACCAGGGTTCGGCCAGCCAGCCCCACTGTGTGAATGTTGCTGGTTAAATTCAGGGTCATTCCGCATCCCACCATCAACCAGGTCAGCCCTTTCATCAGTTTCATATTCACACTGCTGACCAAGGTTTCACGGCTGATTTCGTGGCAAGTCGCTTTGACTTGCTCGAAATCGCCAAAGCGGCGCGCGGCGTCGGCGGCAGCCTTTTCCGGCGACATTCCGGCGGCGATGTTGTCGCGCGTGCGCATTTCAATGTGGAATCGAAGCTCCTCTTCAATTTCATGCTCAGTCGCCCTTGCGTAAAAGCGCCGCAAAATGGATTTGATCGTCGTCATACTTGCTGTCCTTTCTACGCCGCCTGCAAGACCTTGGCGATTGCGCCGCTGACGCGCTCCCAGTTTGCGGTTTCATCCGTAAGCTGTTTTCGGCCAGCACGCGTCAGTTTGTAATACTTGGCGCGGCGATTGTTTTCCGAAGCGCCCCATTTGGCTTCCAGCCAGCCCTGCTCTTCCATGCGATACAGCGCGGGATACAGAGAGCCTTCTTCAACCTTCAACACATCATCCGAAGTTTGCTGAATTCGCTGGACGATTTCGTACCCGTGCAGCGATCCGCGCGACAGCGTTTTCAGAATCAGCATCGCCAGCGTTCCCTGCA
>CAYLJQ010000806.1:0-3335 GCA_964383955.1 uncultured Heliomicrobium sp.
GAGAATCAATCACGCCGCACGAACGCAAGCCAATCGAAGCCGCAAACGCGACAATCTCATCAACGACACGCAACTGAGCCGCTTCGTCGCGGACAATGCCGCCTTTGCCAACTTCTTCGCGCCCGACTTCAAACTGAGGTTTGATCAGCGTGACCACTAAAGCGGATGGTTTCAGCAGGGCAGGGACGACGGACAAAATCTTGGTCAGTGAAATAAACGAAACGTCACCGACAACCAGATCAAACTGTTCGGCAAAATCTTCCGGCTGCAAATATCGCGCGTTGACGTTTTCGCGGACTTCGACGCGTGCATCTTGCCGCAACTTCCAATCAATCTGTCCGTGACCGACATCCACTGCCACGACGCGTGCGGCTCCGCGTTGCAGCAAACAATCCGTGAATCCCCCGGTCGAAGCGCCAATGTCCAGGCAAACTTTGCCAGTCACATCCACGCCGAAATGATCCAGCGCCGCCGCCAGCTTAAAACCGCCGCGGCTGACAAACGGCATCGTTTCTTTGACCGTCAACGGAGCTTCGACCGCAACTAACTGTCCAGCTTTTTCCAGCCGCTGTTCGTTGCTGAACACCTGTCCGGCCAGAATCAAGGCCTGCGCTTTGGTGCGCGTTTCCACCAGCCCGCGTTCCACCAGCAATTTGTCCAACCGCTCTTTGCTTTTCAGCTTCATCGAAAAACCTTTGGCGAAAAATTACCGAATGTGGGAAGCTTTGCCGTCGCTTTCGTCATTTACAAACTCTCAAACCGTAACAGCTTTCCCCAAGGACAATCAGAACCAAGGAACCCATTATGGCCCAAGCCTCCACGCAAGCGTCGCCATCCCCTCAATCAAGATTATTTATTCACCAATCCGCGCCACAAGGCAATCTAAGCTCGTTTGCCGAAGATGTTCGCGCCGGGTTGACGGCGCAACCCAAAATCTTGCCGCCGAAATATTTTTACGACGCCTTGGGATCGCAGCTTTTTGAAGTGATCTGCTTGCTGCCGGAATATTACCTGACGCGCGCCGAAACAGAGATTTTCGAGCGATACGCTGCTGAGATCGTGTTGCAATTGCCTTCGCCCGTCAGCGTTGTCGAACTGGGAAGCGGCAGTTCGATCAAAACGCGATTGCTGATTGAAGCCATCCTTGCCCGTCAGGCCGAACTGCATTACCAGCCGATGGACATTTCCGCTTCGATCCTGGAACTGAGCGCCGAAGCCTTGCTCGGCAATTACGACCGGCTGCGCATCACGGGTCACGTAGGCGATTACATGCGGGGACTGGAAACAATTGAAAGATGCGAAGGCGAACATCTGCTGGCATTGTTCTTAGGCTCAAACATTGGCAATTACACGCTGGCCGAAGGCCGCGAATTGCTGAAAACCATCCGCAAAGCTTTGCAACCCGGCGACGGTTTGTTGCTTGGTGCGGATTTGAAAAAATCGGTTGATGTCTTGATCCCGGCTTATGCAGATGCGCTTGGCGTAACGGCGGCTTTTAACTTGAACCTGCTGATTCGCATTAACCGAGAACTTGATGCTGATTTCGACTTGGCGCAGTTTCAGCATGAAGCCCGCTACAACGAAGATCGTGGCCGCGTCGAAGCCCACTTGGTCAGCCGCTCCGCACAAACCGTCACCCTTCGCGCGCTGGATTTACAGATCGAATTCCAACCCGGCGAGAGCATCCACACCGAAAACTCGTACAAATACGACTTGGCACAGCTTGCTGCATTGGCTGAAGAGACAGGATTTCAACCGGCGAAAACTTGGTTTGACGGAGAAAAGCGATTCAGTTGCAATTTCTGGCTGGCAAGCTGAAGTAGTCAAGGCTGACAACTCTCGCTATCGCAGTCAGAAAAATTTGATTGAGGTCAAAAATAATGTTCATTTCGTCATTTCGTTTACGCGATTACAAATCATATCTCGACTCTGGCGAACTAAAGCTTTCACAAGGAATAAACCTAGTGGTTGGCCAAAACGATGCGGGAAAGTCTGCCTTGCTTGAAGGATTGGGATTGCAGTTCAATAGCAACCCACATCGTGATTCCAGTCGTAAGCTGAATGCGAACCAACAGCGTGATAAGGAGTCAACGGCTGAAGTCTGTTTCACCATTGAAAAAGATGAGTTACACGACATTCTTCGCAGTATTGATGGCCAGTTTCATGTTCCTCTTCCTAAGCCTCACGAATTGATTGAGCTATATGCTCCTGAACGTCCTGATGGAATAGATGAAATCGAGAGTGCCCGAATTCACATCAAGAAATTGCTGGATAGACCCAGGTTCACTTTTCGGGCTCACTGCAAAAGGAAAGATCAAAAAAACTGTTTCACTCATATTCCTAAGGTAATTTATGGGCATAACGCTCCCTATTTTCCATCTCTTCTCGATTATGAATGCAATAGTTTTGTGGATAAATGTTGTTATGCCCCATGCCAAATTGACGAGACCGGCAAATTGATTATTAACGAAGAGGATAAGTTTCTTGATCAACTTATGGAGAATGGGCAGATAAGACATGCTCAGTTGCTCAAGGACCGTGAAGAAAAACTGGATTTTGGCCTCGATGTAGTCAGATCTCTTCATCAGCGTATTTATTTCTTCCACGCTCAGAGAACGGTGCAGGGTAAATGCAAGCAGACATACGTTGACGAACTCGCCTCGGATGGGAGCGATCTCGCTTCGTTCCTTGCCAACATCCAGAAAACTCCTGCACTGTTAAGTGAGATCAATGAACGGCTGCGTATGATATTGCCGCAAATTTACCTAGCAGCTACACAGAACCTAGGACCGGGTTATTCGAACACGATGGATAATGACAGAGGTTTTCACGAAATTCTGATCTATCAGAACGAAGGAAGTGACGTGCAAGCTGCCATCCCTCTATCTGACTGTGGCACTGGAGTCGGGCAGGTTTTGGCTATCCTTAGCATAGTTGTTAGTTCAAAGTATTCCCGCACTATCATCATTGATGAACCGCAAAGCTTTCTGCATCCGGGGGCTGTTCGTAAACTAATGGACGTTCTGAGGCAATACCCGCAGCACCAATACATTATCTCGACACATTCGCCTCAATTGCTTACCACTGCCAATCCGTCAACCATCACCTTGGTCACCAAAGAACGCGGAAAGCCCAGCGCGCTAAAAAGCATCTCTCCATCTGAACAAACTGACCTAACTCTTTGCCTTGAAGAGTTGGGCGCGCGGCTTAGCGATGTTTTCGGTGCAGATCAAGTGCTCTGGGTCGAAGGTAAAACCGAATCAAAATGTTTTCCCCTAATCATTGAAAAGCTCCTTAATCGGCCATTGCTCGGAACTGCTATCGTCCACGTTGAC
>CAYLJQ010000807.1:0-3329 GCA_964383955.1 uncultured Heliomicrobium sp.
AATGATGATGAAATTAGCGAGAGCAGTACTGCTTCTGATGTTGGTGTCGTTGGTGTCGGGGGCTGTTTGGGCCCAAACCAATGTGGGCCAGCAGGAAGCCGAAGCGACACTGCCTTTTCAACTGACCACGACTGCCACGTTTGGGCTGCCGTGGCGAATTGCGTTCCTGCCGGATGGGCGCATGCTGGTGACCGAAAAGATCGGCCCGATTTGGCTGGTCTCAGCGCAGGGAGAAAAGATCGCTCCCTTAGGCAATACGCCTCCCGTTTACTGGCAAAACCAGAACGGCATGCTGGGCATTTTCGTCTCGCCCAATTTTGCCACTGACGAAAGCGTCTACATTACCTACATCGAGCCGGGTGATTACGGCGGAGGCCAGGCGTTGGCGCGCGCCAAGCTGGACTTCAGACGGAATCGCTTGCTGGATTTCACGGTGCTGTGGCGTCAGATGCCCAGAGGCAAGGGCGGCCAGGCAGGCGGGCAGATCGCTTTCGCGCCCGATGGACAATCACTGTATATGACTGTGGGAGACCGCCAGCGTATGACTCCAGCCCAGGACCCGGACCAGCCAGTAGGCAAGATTCTGCGCCTGACGCTGGATGGCAAACCGTTTCCGGGCAATCCCAATTACGGCAAAACCGGAGCTTCGACCATTTCGCTGATTGATCCGCCACAGGACACCGAAATGGCCAAGACCGCGAAAGTGGTCAGCACCTATACCTTTCCCGGCCCGAACCTGACGCCCGCAGAAACCTGGGCCAGTGGATTCCGCGCGCCGTATGGGTTGGCGTTTTCGCCCACCGGTGAATTATGGGAGCTTGAACATGGTCCCGGCGGCGGCGACGAGCTGAACCTGATCGAGAAGGGCAAAAACTACGGCTGGCCTCTGGTCTCTTACGGCAAGAATTACAACGGAACGCCGATTCCCAGTCACGACACGCGGACTGATTTTGTGAAGCCAGTCCTGTATTGGGTGCCGGTGATTGCGCCGGGCAACCTGATGTTTTATCGCGGTACCAAAACTTTTCCCCAATGGGACGGCAGTGGCTTTGTCAGCGGCCTGGCGACGATGTCGCTCGTTCGCATCACCTTCGACGGCAAAGGTGGAGCCAAAACAGCCGAACGCTGGAAGATCGGCAAACGGGTTCGCGATGTGGCACAAGCGCCCGACGGTTCGTTGTGGTTGCTGGAAGACGCCAATCCCGGCGCGCTGATCCATGTGACTCCCAAGGTGACGCCGAAGTAATGGCTCTGTATTGAAGAACGACGGCTTGCAGGAGGCCGCCTCTGACGAGAAGGCCTCCTTTCCTAAGCCGAAATTGCGCGACAACCTGGAGTCAGTCGCAGTAACCATGCACTTACAACACAGAACATTTCGAATCTCTGCGGTGGTGATGTTGCTGGCGTTCGCGATGATCCAGCTTTCTGACGCACAATCACGCGCGCCGCAGGATCAAAGCTGGAATCGGCGTGTCAGCGGCGCGGGCGAGTTTCAAACCGTGCTGGAAGTTTCGGGCCGCGTGGAAATTACGCGCGCGATGAAAATGCCCGATCCGCTGGACCTGAAATCCATCTGTCAGGCCAAACAGGACGCCGAACGCCGCGCCTTTCTTTCTGCCGAAGGCTATCTGTCGGCGCTGGAAAACTCTGTCAATGCCAGCCGCCAGCAGATTGAAATGATCAAGCTGCACAACGAACTCGGCCAAGTGTGGTCGTATCGCGGCGATATGGCCAAAGCCATCAAACACTTTGAAGGCGCCAAAGAGTTGCTGACCCAGGTTCTGCCTTCGCATCCTGAATACTCCGAAGATGCAATTTTCATGGAGGAAATTCTTGGCGTCGCGCATTTACGCAAAGGCGAACTGGACAATTGCGTCCACAATCACAACGCCGAAACCTGCATCTTTCCTCTGTCAAAACAGGCGCAGCACAAACTGACGGCAGGGTCTTCGGCAGCGGTCAGGTATTTCAAAAGCTTTTTGAGCAAGCGACCTGACAATCTGGAAGTTCGGTGGTTGTTGAATTTGGCGATGCAGACACTTGGGTACGCGGACTTCCCAGTCCGCAGCGCCTCCGCAGGAGGCCTAAAGAAAAGTGCCGGCAAGGATGCCGGCGCTCCCAGGTTTCCCGACGTAGCCGCACAAGTAGGCGTGGATCGCATCAGCGGCGCGGGCGGCACGATGCTGGATGATTTCGACAACGATGGATTCAATGATGTGATTATCAGCAGCGTGGACGCCTGCGAATCGCTGAAGTTTTGGCGCAACAACGGCGACGGAACGTTCAGCGACCAAACCGACAAAGCCGGGCTGGGCGATCAAATCGGTGGCATCAATTGCATCCAGACGGATTTCAACAACGACGGCTGGCTGGACATTTTTGTCATGCGCGGCGGTTGGGAATTTGCGATGCGCAATTCCCTGTTGAAAAACAATGGCGATGGAACTTTTGCCGATGTGACCGAAGCGAGCAATTTACTGAGTGGTGAACATCGAACGCATTCGGCGGCTTGGGCGGATTTCGACAACGACGGCTGGCTGGATGTGTTTGTCGCGCACGAAGAAACGCCAAGCCAGTTGTTCCGCAATCGCGGCAACGGCACGTTTGAAGACGTGACGCGCAAAGCAGGTGTCGGGCGCACGGCGTTCAGCAAAGGCTCGACCTGGGGAGATTACGACAACGACGGTTTCGCTGATTTGTACGTGTCGAATTACGGCGGCGAGAATTTCCTGTACCGAAATTTGGGCAACGGCGGCTTTGAAGAAATCGGCGCGAAGCTGGGAGTCAACAAGCCTCTGATGAGTTTTCCGACGTGGTTTTTCGATTATGACAACGACGGCTGGCTGGATTTATTTGTCGCCAGCTTCGTGCCTTCGGTGACGGAAGTCGCGCGCGGCTTTCTGGGTTTGCCGCCGCAGGCCGAAACAATGAAGCTGTATCACAACAACGGCAAAGGCGGTTTTGAAGACGTAACTGCGGCTGTCGGTTTAGCGAAGGTCGTTCCGACGATGGGCGCGAACTTTGGCGATTTCGACAATGATGGCTTTCTGGATGTTTACCTGGGAACCGGCGCGCCTTCGTATGCGGCGCTGATGCCGAACTTCGCGTTTCAAAATCTAGGCGGAAAGAGTTTCGCAGACGTTACCGCCGCAATGGGCACCGGCCACCTGCAAAAAGGCCACGGCGTTGGCTTTGGTGATTTGGACAATGACGGCGATCAGGATTTGTACGTCAACGTGGGCGGTTTCATTCCTGGCGACAAATACAACAAAGCTCTGTTTGCGAACCCGACAGGCAAGAGCAATTGGATTTCGATCAAGCTGGTTGGC
>CAYLJQ010000808.1:0-3328 GCA_964383955.1 uncultured Heliomicrobium sp.
AAATGTTGATTTGATCCAGGCCAACAAAATTTCCTTGCGGTCCGGCGTAAAGAGCTTCAGCCTTGATGCTTCCGTTTAGCGCCACTTCCACATTGGCCAACGAACTGCGATTGCGAATCCCTGTGCCAAACAACACCAGATAAATTTGATCCGGTTGCGTGCTGGAAGCCGAAAAGAAATCTATCGGGCGCGGCACAAAACGGCCCTGCGCCGAATCGAATGTGGCCAGCGGTTCTTCAACTTGCACGCCGTTGCTTTTCACCCGCAACAAATACCCCGCCGGAGGGCCAGCACCATCCGAGTTGGCAGTGAATAATCCCGGCTGCGTGAGAGTAACCAGAATGTCTCCAGCGGTCATCTGGCCATTGCCGCTGATAACTGTGACGGCTGCCAAACCGGAAGCCGCTCCTGTGGGAACCAGATAGTTGACCTGAAACGGCGAAACGAAAAAGAGCGGCGCGTTGCGTTCAACTCCGGCGGCGTCTTTGATAACGATGCGCGTTCCAGCCAATTCCGTCGGCAATGGCAAGCCGGAAGCAATCACAGTCGTTGTCGCCAGATTCCCGCCAAAGGCTGCGGCAATGGAATCAGGCGCAAGCGCAAGTGGCAAATAACTGGCAGCAGAAACGTTGGTCAAAACATTGGCTTGCGGCGGCGGATTGCACACCGTCAGCGCGGATGAAATTCCCGTGCGCGTCGTGACAGCCAGATCCGCCATTCCATCGTTGTTCAGGTCGCCCGCCGTCAGATAGGCCGCGACTGGAACGGGAACCGCTCCGGCGCGGACAAAATTGCCAGTGCCATCGCCGGAATAAATGCTGACGTAGTCTGTCGAGCCTGTATTGGTCAGAAACAGAACTTCGGTCAAAGCCAAATCGAGTTTGCCGTCGCCAGTGAAATCTCCGGTTGCCACCGAAAGCGGATAGTTTTCCGTTGTCAGCCTGAGCGGTACGCGAAAGCTGCCGTCTCCATTGCCCAGCAAAACATACAGATTCCGATTTGTGGATTCGTCGCGGCAAATCACCGCCAAATCCGGATTGTTATCGCGATTGAAATCCGCCACAGTCATGGAAATAGGCGCTTTGGCGACATTCACGGATGACACACTGAACCCGCCCATCCCATTGCCAGTCAGAACGCTCAGCGTCATGCCGCCGTAATTCGTGACGGCCAAATCCAGTTTGCCGTCTTTGTTGAAATCGCCAGACACAATAGATGACGGCGACATTCCAACCGGAATGTTGACTGCCGTTGCAAAATTGCCCTGCCCATCGCCAAGCGAGATCGAAACGTTGTTTGAATTAAAATTTCCGACCACCAAATCCGGATTGGTGTCGGCATTCAGATCGGCGGCGATGACAGTTGATGGCGTTTGTCCAGCATTTAGGTTACGCGGGCTGAGAGTAAAATCGCCTGTCGCAGTAGCCAGTAAAAGGTTCACATTGCCAGCGCTCTGTTGGTTGCCGCTGACAACAACAATGTCTGGCTTGCCGTCTTTATTGAAATCTGCCACGGCGACATCGCTGCCGTCACGGTTTGCTTGATAGGTTTTGGGGGAACCAAAGCCCCCTGCTCCGTCCCCGTAAGCGACCAATACGCCTCCCTGATGGCCCAATGCACTGACGGCATCTTGCCGGCCATCACCATTAAGATCAGCCAGCACTGTCGCCCGTAAAAGCTTGTCGGCCTGGTCGAACGCCAGCGGAGCCAGAAATTTGCCTTCGCCCACACCGGTGATAATTGATAGCGTCTGATCGTAATTAATGACTGCCAGGTCTGTTTTGCCGTCACGATTGAAATCTCCAGCCGCAGAAGCTGTGGGGGAATACCCGGCACTGTAACTTGCTTGAACAGAAAACATCCCACTTCCATTATTCAGAACAATCGTTACGCGATTGCCGAAATCTTCAGTCGCAAGCAAATCCAGCTTTCCGTCGCCGTTGAGGTCGGTTGCCCGCAACGTGCTGGGATACCCATACGCGCCTAGAGGAATCTGAACCGGATCGCCAAAGCCATTTCCAGTGCTAAAAACAACCGATATGCCACGCTGCTGTTCATCCGTGCCACGCACGAAAGCCAAGTCAGCCCTGCCATCTCCATTCAAATCACCTACTCCGTTCGTTGCATCGCCACCTCCGCCGGTGATATTCAGCGTCACTCCAGCCTGAAAACGTCCCGTTCCGTCGTTGATAAATAGCGTAGGCTTTTGATCAAACTCTTCTCCGAAAACGGTCAAATCCGGTTTGCCATCACCGCTGAAATCGGCAGCAACGATCCCTCCCGGCATAGTTCCTGCGGTGTAACTGTCAGAGCGCGCAAAACCGCCAGCCCCATCTCCGTTCAAAACAATCAGCTTGCCTTCGCCGCTGAAGGCAATGTCTGCCTTTCCGTCCGCATTGAAGTCGGCGATCGCAATTCCGGCTTTGTATCGTATGAAGTTGATGGGAATGATTGTGGTCGAAAACGTCCAGTCGCCTCTTCCAAGAGAAACAACTACTCCGCTGCTTTCGCCGGTCAGGGTCGTGGCCAGATCAAGCTTGCCATCATTGTTGAAATCACCCGACGCCAGCCGCGTTGCCCAATTACCGAGTTGAATGTTGTAGACATTGGCAAATTCGCCACGCCCGTTACCTGCAAAAATCGAAATCAGGCTGCCGAAAACACCGCTCCCTAAATTGCTGATGGCAAGGTCAAGGACCCCGTCGCCGTTAAAATCTCCCGTCAAGATATCTTGCGGGTCACGCCCCAGCGAGAAGTTCCGTGCAGCACCAAATCGTGCTCCGTTCGCACATGCAACGGAATCCTCCAGGGATTGCGCCTGTGCGCTGCCTGAGCGGAGCGGCAAATACAGTGAGGCGGCACTGAAAATTATCAAGAACAAAATTAGAACTGGAATGACCGATTCGTAAGCTACAGCTTTTTTGGTGCTCATCATTACTCCCATTAAATATGTTGGGGGAACTCTCTTTCTCAAGCAGTGGGCGATTAGTTAGGGCGGGGATTTTGGTGTAATTCGCGTTAAAGCTGGAATGGATATTAACACCGAAATGGTCGTGGTCGCATCTATCAGTTTTGCAAAGAATTAAAGGTTGACTGCCGTAAAACCAGCGTGCTATACACTGCTCAGTGCCCTTGTTTTAATTTGAAATTGTGATGTTGTCATCCAGCCTTGCTCCTCTCAGATTCCCATTGAGTATCCGGACAGCAAGGCTTATGTAAATTCCCCGTTTGTTTCGTCTTTAATCCGACCCGTTTGAATCAACTGAAATCTATTAGCTGAGCTTTTCGTCTCGGCTTCCTCGTGTTCTCTCACCACAGGAAGGTGTGT
>CAYLJQ010000809.1:0-3323 GCA_964383955.1 uncultured Heliomicrobium sp.
TTCTGACACAGGAAAAACCAATCAGGACAGAGCTTTTGAGCCTGGCCAATGCCGAACGAGCCTTTGCCAAAATGTCTGTGGAAAAAGGCGTTCGAGAATCGTTCTACCAAAACTTTGCCGAAGAAGGCGTAAACTTTCAGCCACATCCAATCAACACGCGCGAGCAGTATCGTAAAACTCCCGCGCCTGCGACTTTGCCGCCGGTGACGCTGAATTGGGCGCCAATTTACGGCGACATTTCGCAATCGGGCGATCTGGGGTATACAACCGGTCCTTTTCTGGTTGAAGATCACAGCCCCGCCAAACGCCCTTCACGGCACGGAATGTATTCCTCTGTTTGGAAAAAACAGGGGGATGGCAGTTGGAAAGTCGTGCTGGATTTGGGGATTCAATTGAACTCAGCCGTTGCACCGCTTGACGCGCCCTTTCAGGCTGCGCCGATTTGGGCTGTCAAACCGCACAAAACCCTTGGCGAAGACAATCTTGCCAGTTTGCTAAAAGCCGATCGCGCGTTTTTCGAAGCTGCAAAAGCCGAGGCTTCGCAGGCTTGGGAAAAATTGTTAAGCAGCGACGCGCGCATTCATCGCAATCAGATGATGCCAATTGTCGGTAATCCGGAATTGAAAGCATGGATTGGGAAACAGTCGGTGGCAATCAGCGGTGAACCGATCAAAGCCGATGTCGCCAGCTCTGGCGATTTCGGATACAGCTACGGCAAATATGAAGTGAAGGCGGAGAAAGGCGAAAAAGGTTATTACGCGCGTGTTTGGAAGCGTGACGCCAAAGGCGATTGGCGAATCGTTTTCGATGTCACCAACCCTTTGCCAGAGGAGAAATAAATGAACAGGAATGTTTTGGCGAAATCGTTTTTCTTTGGGGCAATTTGTCTGGCTGCCTTGTTGTCTTTTGACCGTGTGGCTGCGCGCCAAGCTGAATCAAAGCCCGTCACGCCGCTGAAGATTGACAACGTCTCTGAGCTGGCGAGAAAGATTCAGGTTCGGTTTCTTGATCTTCGCAAGGAAGCCGAATTTCCCGGCGCAAACATCGGCATTGTTTGGGGCAACGACAAAGCAATGAGCGTTTCAGTCGGCTTTTCTGATTTGGAAAGTCAGAAAGGACTGAAGCCAACGGATCGAATGCTGGCGGGCAGCATCGGCAAAACTTATGTTTCCGCGATCACGCTGCAACTGGTCGAAGAAGGGAAGCTGGAACTGGACGACAAGATTGAGAAATGGCTTGGCAAAGAGGCGTGGTTTGGTCGGTTGCCGAACGCCAAAGACATCACGCTGCGAATGCTGATGAACCACACCAGCGGCATTCCCGAACACGTGCAGGACAAAGCCTTTGCCAAAGCTTTGCTGGATCAGCCCGACAAGGTTTGGAAACCGGAAGAGTTGGTTGCTTATGTCTTTGACCACAAACCTCTGTTTGAAGCAGGCAAAGGCTGGTCGTACGCCGACACGAATTACATCGTGGTCGGAATGATTTTCGAACGCGTATCCGGCAAAACGGTTTACGGTGAAGTGCAGCGGCGCATTCTGGACAAGCTGAAACTGAAAGAAACGCTGCCGTCAGACAGTCGAACGATTGCCGGTTTGATTCCTGGATATTCGCAAGTCGGCAGTCCATTTGGCTTCGAAGGCCGTACGATCATCGAAGGCAAGTTTATCGTCAACCCACAGATGGAATGGTGCGGTGGCGGGTTCGCTTCTACAGCACAGGATTTGGCTCGCTGGGCGAAGTTTCTGTACGAAGGCAAGGTGCTTGACAGGCCAAGTTTGAAAGATTTGCTGGATGCCGTTCCCGCCAAAACAGGCCGCGGCGACAAATACGGCTTAGGCGTTCAAGTCCGCGAAAGCCAGTGGGGAATCAGTTACGGCCACGGCGGATGGTTTCCGGGCTATTTGTCGGAAATGGAATACTTCCCAGAGCACAAAGCCGCGATTGCCGTGCAATTCAACACAGATGATATTCGTAACAAGTTGAAGAGAAGGCCACGCGCGTTTCTGGCTGAAGTTGCAAGTCTGGTTTTCGGGACAGAGAAACGATGAATGCACGAAACAGCTTTTCCCACGAAGCTACACGAAGATTCACGAAGGTGAGCAAACCCGAACTCTTCCCTTCGTGTTTTCTTCGTGTGATTTCGTGGGAGAAATTTTCTTACAGTTCTTCAAAGCTGTTGACTGCTTGAAAAGCGTTGGCGGGCTGAGAGTGATTGCCTGGGCGCAGAGTCAAGGCGCATTGCAATCCGGCTGTTGACGCTGCGTTGAGTTCTGCAACAACGTCCGAAACAAACAAGATCGTTTCGGGCGATTGCTGAATGCTGGCGGCAATCCGGCGGTAACTTTCGGCTTCGAGTTTGGCCCCGATCATGGTGTCGAAATACCCGATGAGCAGAGGCGTCAAATCGCCCGCAACGGTATGGCTGAACAGCAGTTTCTGCGCTAGCACGCTGCCGGAAGAATAGATGTAAATCTGTTTGCCTTGCTGATGCCACTTCTTGAGCGCGGACGGAACGTCGTCAAACACCTGGCTTCGCAATTCTCCCGCTTCATAACCTTCCTGCCAGATTTTGCCTTGCAGCGATTTCAGCGGCGTTGATTTGCGGTCACGATCCATCAGCCAGTAAATGTATTCAGTCGCGGATTCCAAGTCGGCTGGAAGTGCAGGCGGATTCATTTCTTGCTGAAGATCATTCGCGTGTTCTTCACGTAGCAGAACAAGATCGTTCTGAACGTGATCCTCAGTCCAATGCTGGCTCAGGTACCCGTGCATTCGCCGTCGCGCAAAAGGGAACAGCACCTGATAGACAAAATCTATGGGTGTCGTTGTCCCTTCGATGTCGAGCAGGATGCTGCGAATCGTTTCTGGCTGATTCATTGGGCGGTGATGGTTTGCGGCGCGATGAACGACAGGCCAAAACAGAGCGGTTGGTATTTTTCATCCACACCGCTGGCAGAATAATTCGGTGACCAACCGGCAGCATCTTTGAACAAACGGATGGCGCGGATGCGACGGTCTTCGCACAGGTTGAACCAATGCAGAGTGCCGCTGGGCACCCGGATCAAATCGCCCGCTTCGACTTCGATGGCGCAAACCGGGCCGTTTGCTGGATGAATGTGGAACAGGCCGCGACCTTCGATGATGAAGCGAACTTCGTCGTCATCGTGCGTATGTTCGCGGCTGAATTTGGCCAGCATTTCGGACAAACCCTGCATTTGCGGTTTCACGTCAATCACATCCGCAGTGACGTAGCCTTCGCTGGCTTTCAGGCGCTCGATTTCCGGTGAATACGCCGCCAGGATTTCTTCGGCGGGCGCATC
>CAYLJQ010000810.1:0-3320 GCA_964383955.1 uncultured Heliomicrobium sp.
GTTGTTAGTTGTCGGCTCCGTAGCCATTGACGCAATCAAAACGCCGTTCGGCGAACGCGACCGCAGCCTTGGCGGTTCCGGCCTGCACTTTTCAGTTTCGGCATCTTTTTTCACGGAAGTCGGCGTCGTCGCAGTGATCGGCGAGGATTTTACCGCCGATGACGAAGCCGTTTTTCACGAGCGCAAAATCAATATTTCCAATCTGGAACGCATTCCCGGCGGCAAAACCTTCCGCTGGGTGGGCGAATATGGTTTCGATTTGAACACGGCCAAAACGCTGGACACGCAGCTCAATGTGTTTGCTGACTTCAAACCGAAACTTTCTGAAGCGGCGCGCAAAACTCCGTTTTTGTTTTTGGGAAACATTCAGCCGACGCTGCAACGCGAAGTCCGCGAGCAGGTGGATTGCAAATTCGTCGCAATGGACACGATGAACTTGTGGATTGAAATTGCGCGCGAAGAATTGCTGAAAACCATCGCTGTGGTTGACGCGATGATTATCAACGACGCTGAAGCCCGCGAACTGGCTCAGGAATCGAACCTGATTAAAGCCGCGCGGAAAATTATCAGTTGGGGGCCGAAAATGCTGGTGGTTAAGCGCGGCGAATACGGCGCGGCGTTTTTTACCAAAGACAGCTATTTCGCCATTCCGGCTTACCCGCTGGAAAGCGTCTTCGATCCGACCGGCGCAGGGGATAGTTTCGCCGGAGGCTGTATGGGCTATCTGGCGCAATCCGACAAAATTGATGACGCAACCGTCCGTCGCGCAATCATTTACGGCTCAACAATGGCGTCTTACAACGTCGAAGAATTCAGTTGCGACCGGCTGCGCCGGCTGACGCCGCAGGAAATTCGTGATCGCTTCCAGCAATTCAAACAATTTACGCATTTTGAAATCTGATGCGATTTCACAAATTCCAGGCTCTTGGCAATGACTTCTTGATTGCTCGTGAAAGCGATTTGCGGTCGCTGACGGACGATTACGAAAGCTTCGCGCGGCAAATCTGCGACAGGCATTTTGGCGCGGGAGCCGACGGTCTGGAGTTGGTGCTTGACCAGCCGAAGGCGGCTGGTGCGGATTTTGAAGTTCGACTGTTCAACGCCGATGGTGGAGAAACTCCGATTTCCGGCAACGGAACTCGGTGCGTGGGAGCTTACCTATATCTGGTTGAAACCTGGGACAAGCTGGAAGTTCGGGTTGCAACCGGAGCGGGCATCAAAACTCTGAAGCCCATTGAACGCAGTGGAAACAGATTGGTGTTTGAAACAGAAATGGGATCGCCGCGATTTCATAGCAGCGAAATTCCGATCAATTTGCCTGCGCCGATGGATCAAGTGATTCGCCAGCCGTTGATCGTTTTGGGACAAACCGTTGAAATTACCGCAACTTCGATGGGGAATCCGCATTGCAGCATTTTCGTTGATGATTTTGATCAACTGGACTGGCGGCAGCTTGGAGCCGCAATTGAAGTTCACACGGCTTTTCCGGATCGAACCAACGTTGAATTCATTCGCGTTTTGAATCGTCAGGAAATAGAAGTTCGGTTTTGGGAGCGCGGCTGTGGCGAAACATTGGCTTCCGGAACCGGTTCTTGCGGAGCCGCTCTGGCCAGCATGCTGAATGAATTGACTGAACGAAAGGTCAACGTCAGGACTGCTGCTGGCGAATTGATTGTCGAATGGCGTGAAGACAATACAGTGATTCAAACTGGCGAAGCTCGCGCAGTGTTTCATGGCGAATGGCTCGCTTGAGGTTTGACGATGAACGAAAAGCAAGATGTCAATTTGGTTGCGCTAGCACATTTTTCCAACTCGATTGAAGCCGGGCAAGTTAGCGAACTGCTGGAAAACAATGGCATTAGCTCGATTTTGCAAGGCGTAAACTTCGGCGGTTTGGAGCCGCTTCTTTTGCCAGGCGGGTATTCGGAAATTACGCTGCTCGTGCCCGAAACGGAACTTGCGCGGGCACAAGAGCTTCACAAGGCTTTCTTCGAGGAGCAGCCTGATTCTGCTTTACCTGAAGATGTAGAAATCCAGGCCGCAACGGGCGATGAATAACGCATTGGTTGTGATTACAACTACTGAAACCTTGGCTGATGGCGAGCGATTGGCTCGAATATTGGTCGAAGCCGAGCTAGCGGCCTGTGCGCAAGTGCTACCGCAAATCACTACGGTTTATCGCTGGCAGGGGAAAGTCGAGCAGGCGAACGAAGCATTACTGCTCATAAAAACAACCTCTATGGCTTACCCTGAGCTTGAAAATGCCATCATGCAGAATCACTCCTATCAAACTCCGGAAATCATCGCATTACCTGTTGAAATGGGTTCTGCTGACTATCTGAACTGGCTGGCGACCTCGGTCAGACGGCAAACATGAGTCTCTGGGGTCGCAAATCTCCGACATCGGCTTAATATATCTTGCTCTGAACTGGATAATTTGTGTAAATTACAGCCAACGATCCCCTCGACTAAAACGAAATAGACCATTGCATTGACAACTCAGCCCTGAGCAATTTGTCCCAATGCTGCCCTATAATTCAAATCTGCAAGGTTGATTGCCGGAAAGCCGCAAGCAGCGTTCTGAGTGGCTGAGTCATCGGAGTCAGTGGTCTGACTTATTTCAAATGTGTTTCAAGGAGCAGAAATGATGGTTATGCGTGTCTTAGTGATCGAAGACGAACAGAAAATGGCTGATTTGATCAAACGTGGGCTGGAAGAAGAGGGGATGCAGGTTGAAACGGCTTATGACGGTGAAACCGGAGCCGCTGCCGCCAAAACCGGCAATCACGATTTGATCCTTCTGGATTTGGGGTTGCCGGGGCGTGACGGAATGGAAGTCATGCGCGAATTGCGGGAAGACGGATTGACGATTCCCATTTTGATTCTGACCGCGCAAGACAGCACGGAAATGAAAGTCACAGGATTGGATACCGGCGCCGATGATTACATCACCAAACCTTTTGCATTTTCCGAATTGTTGGCGCGTATTCGCGCCTTGCTGCGCCGCACACATACCGAAGACACCACGAAGCTGCAAATCGGCGATTTGATTCTGAATCTGATCAATCGCCGGGCTTCGCGCGCTGGCAACGAAGTGCAACTGACCAACAAGGAATTTTCGTTGCTGGAATTTTTCATGCGGCACCCGGACGAAATTCTTTCCCGCGAGACTTTGTCGGAAAAAGTTTGGGAAGAGACCTTCGATACCTTGACCAACGTAATTGACGTTTACATCAATTACCTTCGCAACAAGGTTGATCGTCACTACGAACCCAAACTCATCCACACGGTGCGCGGCGTTGGGTATATGTTCAAAACTC
>CAYLJQ010000811.1:0-3312 GCA_964383955.1 uncultured Heliomicrobium sp.
CGGCTGTTTTCGGTTCGCGAATCAGCGCAAGAAGCTTCTTCACGCGATCTTCAAAACCAAGCCGATTCCGATTGGAATTGCCGCCGGAATAAACATTGCCATCTTCGACGACTAACCACAGCCGTTGATGCGAAAAAAAGAAAACAGCGATTAAGGTCAGACAAAGAATTGTGAAGCCTATGTAGACGATTTTCGCGCCCGGATCATATTGCACCGACAAATAATGCGCTGCTGAAACCTTTTCGTAATCAGTCAACACAAAAAAATACGGGTTCGGGTCAATAAACTTCTGCTTCAAAAACGGAGCGTTGCTGATTTGGCCAATCATCGCTTCGTTAAATGCCCAGGCATCGCCCTGTTTGCCATCCGGCGTTATATAAGACAGTTGAGCCGCCGGATTGGCATACTCATTCGCCCCGATTTCAATCCTGCCGTCTTGCCCGAATTGCGCTGCCGGATTGAACTGAACATATTTCAGTCGTGTTCCATCCGCGAGCTTGGCCTCGCCATTTCGCCTGATCGCCACTTCCTGCGCTGCACCGCCCGCGCTGGGAGTTACACGCAGTTTGATTTCGCGGGCGGAGTTTTCCGGGCTTAACGAAGCCTGAAAGAATCTGTACCCGCGATAATCATAAGGGTTGTTCATGTGGATAATCGCATCAGTTTTTCTGCCTGTTGAAGGGTCGTCAATCTGTATGCGCGTCAGCCAGTCCAGGGTGTTGTCTCCACCGACACCGCCCTCTTTCTTGATCGGCTTTTGTTGAATGTCCACGCCCTTGATGGTGAAAGGAAGCTCGAAGCGGCGAACGCCAATTTCGTGCTGGCCCGATGCAGTGTCCAGATTGAAGGATTGTTTGAACATCTGGTTGCTGGATTCATCCGGCGTCACGGCATCATTCCCGTATGACCTCGGCTGGTCATAAAACCGCCAAAGAAAATGGTCAGCAATCCGATGTGAACCATGTATGCCCCGAGCCGATTCCAAACGCCGCGCTCGGCAAAAACCGTTGTGCGCGTTTCGTCTTCTGTGACTTTAACCTTGAATCCGGACGAACGAGCTGCCTTCACAGTGCGTTCGGTCAACAATTTCCGATCCAGGCCGGGCAATTCCACTTTCTCTTTGAACTGTTGCGCCATGGCAAACGTCGGCGAAGCCTTCAGTTTCTTTTTTGCAACAAAACTCCAGGCAGCCGGAAAGTGGTCAATCGAAGCCAGAATGATGTTCAGGCTTAAAAACAACAGCAACAGGTTGAAATACCAGACGTGATATATGTCGAAAAAGCCGAGCGTGCCGTAAACCTTTTTCTCTGACGGAGTCAGATCAGCGTAATACGCCGGAAAGGTTTCCAGTTCAATCTGCTGAATCAGCATGCCAATCATACAAGCGATGATCAGCAGCATCAGCAATACGATGCCGAACTGGACAGAGCTGAGCAGATTCAAAAACCGGTCAATAAAGGAAACAGATTGGGCTGTTTTTGCCGGCTTGGCCGTTTCGGCCTTGTCTTGCTCGGCGGAAGTGACGCCTTCAAGAACTGCGGAATTGACCGCCAATTCCTGGTCATCGGTCAGGCCAGACGCCACAGCAGCTTGAGATGAAGTTGACGATACGGAAGATTGCGCAGATGTCATTGCTCTACCTTAAAAAACGGATCAATGAATCAATTTTGAACCATTACGTTGGGATACTTTATTCAGGTGGAGCGGCAGTGTAGCAGTTGGTTTTTGCCCGTGCAAACACCATCGTGACAGGCTGCAATCGCTCGGCTACAATCGCCGCTCTTTTGATACCGACCGACCAGGCAAGGAGCCAATGTGCAACGCGAAGAACCCGATTTATCCGGTCCCAGACCGTTTATTGTTTGCGCCAACTGCGGACAATTGATCCCCAGTCATGCGCCAACTTGTGAATACTGCGGAGCGGCTTCCCCATTTGCAGAGCAAATTGGCGAGCAAAAAATTCTCAGCGACATATTCAATCGCGCGGCTCCGGTTGCGCCTATCCTGCTTGGCGTCAATGTAGCAATTTATATCCTGATGACAATTGCCGCAGGCGGTGACCTTTGGCGCGCGCTGACCGGAGGAGCGGATACGTTTACGCTGCTGGCTTTTGGCGCGCAAAACAATGAACTGCTTCAAAATGGCGAATGGTTTCGGCTGATTACTCCGGCATTTATTCACATTGGGCTGTTGCACTTGATCATGAATTCGTATGCCCTGTGGACAATCGGCCCGCTGGTCGAAAAACTGTATGGATCAGCTCGCTTTCTGGCGATTTACTTGCTGACGGCGGCAGGAGGCTGTCTGGCCAGTTATTTGAATCACGCCAGGCAGCATGACCTGATCGGCGTTAGCGCCGGAGCTTCCGGCGCGATCTTCGGCTTGTTTGGCGTGATCGCTGTTTTCAGTTTCCGGTATCGCAACGAATTGCCGCAGCGATTTCTGAAAGCGCTGAAATCCAGTGTGCTGCCTGTAATTGGCCTCAACTTGTTGATCGGTTTTTCGCTGACATATGTGGACAATGCGGCGCACATTGGCGGCTTGCTGACCGGAGCCTTGCTGGCGCTGGCCGTTCCTTACATCTCAACCGGCATTACACGCCGTGTTTCCAAAGTAGGATTGGCATTGCTTGCTGTTTGCGTGTCGGTGATTTTGACCAGCTTTGCGCTGGCTTACCGGCAAAGCCCGCCGTTGATGGCCAATCGCCTGAGCAAAATTCAGCCTGTGTTAGACGGCATAGATTTGGCGGACACGGCAATCATCAATGTCTTCCGCCAATCGGATGGAAAACCTGGTTGGAAACCCTCTGCTCAGGACGTCGCGCAACTTACAGCCGCAACTGAGACGTTGGAAAAAACCACTTCCCACGACGAAAGGCTCGAAACCATCCGGTTGGAATTGATTCGCCAATTGCGCCAACAACAGGAAATCATTGCACAATCCGATTCCGGTGGCTTCGAAAACCGTATGCAGTCCAGCGTCGAAGACTTCTTAAAAGTTCAGCAACTGTACAAAAACTGGATTCAAACCCAGGGCCAGAAATATGGGTTCAGGTTGAGCGAAACTCCGAACCCGGCGAACAAAACTTGATTCATCCCTTCATTTTCAAGCACTACATTCACAGGAGACACCAATGGCAATCAAAAAGATCGGAGTTTTAGGCGCGGGCTTGATGGGATCAGGCATCGCGCAGATCGCCGCCACCAGCGGCTACGAAGTCATACTGGTTGAAGTCAGCGAAGAATTGGTCAAAAAGGGATTGAGCGGCATTGAAAAGTCCCTGGCCAAATTCGCCGAAAAAGGCACGATTAC
>CAYLJQ010000812.1:0-3309 GCA_964383955.1 uncultured Heliomicrobium sp.
AGCTTTGCCCCGAACGTCTTGAGAGCCGTTCAGTTCAACCAGCCCGTTGAGATAATAACGGTATGCTTCGGAGTTTTCTGTGCCGTTCTTGTCAAAACGCCGTGATTGAGAATCAGTTAGTTTCAAGCGTAACTTTTCGGAGGCCACCTGCGCGATTTCATGTTGAACGCCTACGATATTGCCGGTTTTTCGTTGGTATTGGCCTCCGGCGATATGCCGGTCGTTGGTGGCATCAGTCAGTTCAAACCTGATCACAATCTCTTCGCCAATCTGCGCGACGCTACCGGTTAAAATGGCTCGCACACCCAACTGAGAAGCAACGCTGCGCACGTCAATATTTTCATCCCGAAACTTAAAGCTGGAACTGCGGGAGATCACCTTCAGTTGCGGCAACTCTGAAAGCCGGTCAATTAAGCTCTGGCTGAGACCGTCAGAAAGATAGGTCAGTTCTTTGTTTCCGCTGAGATTCTGGAACGGCAGAACCGCTATCGAATCAATTGCCCCGTTGCCGGCAGGAGCGCGAAGAAACAGATATGCGACGGACGCACCGAGTGCCAAAAGAATCAGGGCGATGATCGCAAAGCGGACTTTGTGTTTTTGCAATTGCCGAAACGTTCCCGCCAAGCTCGGCGCGGCCTCAAAAGACTTTGCTGCGGACGAATGATCCCGCCCATCACGCCAATCAGCGCCAGACTCGCGTTCGGCGTCGAGTTCCAAACGGCGGTGAAATCGTTTCAGGTCATCGGCTAGTTGAGCGGATGACGGGTAACGATGTTCCGCGTCTTTGGCCAGCAGCTTGTGCAGGATTTGATTCAACTGCGCGGGCGGATTGGCCAGGGATTCGGTCAGCGGCGTCGGCTGGCGTTCCAGGATGGCGACAAAAATTTCCGGCATGCTGTTGCCGTGAAAAGGGCGACGGCCAGTCAGCATTTCGTAAAGCACTACGCCCAGGCTCCATTGATCGCTGCGCGCATCCAGTTTTTCACCGCGTGTTTGTTCGGGTGACATGTAGCTGACCGTGCCCAGAATCACGCCCGGAGCCGTGTTTTTCGAAAGCGTCTTTGCTTCAGAAAAGCTGTCGGAATCTGTTTCGACCGGCTGAATACGTGCCAGACCAAAATCCAGCACCTTAACGAATCCATCGTGCCGCACCATGACGTTTTCCGGCTTGATGTCCCGGTGAATGACGCCTGCGGCGTGGGCTGCGGCCAGCGCGTTGGCGATTTGATAAGCAATGTTCAGGGCTTCGAGCAGCGGAATGGGCCCTTGGCTTATGCGGTGGCGCAGGGTCTCGCCTTCAACGTATTCCTGTGCGATGTAATAAGTTCTATCCGATTTTCCGATTTCGTGAATCGTGACAATGTTCGGATGGTTGGTGGCGCTGGCAGCTTTGGCCTCTGTTTCAAAGCGGCGTGAGCGTTCAGGCTCACCGGCAGGCTCGCCAGCGAATTTGTTGGGTAACAGTTTCAGCGCTACCTTGCGACTCAGTTGCGTATCTTCCGCCAGCCAGACTTCGCCCATGCCGCCTGCGCCAAGTTGCGCGAGTATTTTGTAGTGGCTGAACGTTTGCCCCGCCAGCGAAACCTGCGCCAGCGAAGTATCTGGGTGTTGCGCCAGCAGCGTCGCGGCCACGTTCAGGGCCGGACGTGCGAGAAATTCATCATCCACGCGGTGCTGCGCCAGCATCTTTTCGACCACCTCACGCAACTCGTTATCCGGGCCGCAAGCCCGGACCAAAAAGGCGCGTTGTTCGCCGGGCGCAAGTTGCAGCGCCTGATCGAAAAGGTCGCCGATATGTTCATAGCGTTCAGGTGTCATTGGGCAGTTGTCATTGGGGGAGTTGCCATTGGGCAGGTGTCATCGGGTAAGTGTCATTGGGCAGGGCTCAATTGCAGTTGCAACCAGCCTTGAGCGATACGCCAATCGCGGTTCACTGTGCCGAGTGAAACCTGTATGACTTCGGCGATTTCTTCCATGCTCAGCCCGCCGAAAAACCTCAATTCGACCACACGGGCTTGGCGCGAATTGAGCTTTTCCAGCTCGTTCAGCGCATCGTCCAATGCCACCAGGTCTGGATTATTCGGCCCCACGACATTGGCGGCCTCCGACAGCGAAACCTGAATAGCCTGTCCGCCGCCGCGCTTGATCGCCTGCTGTTCGCGCGCAAATTGCACCAGAATATGGCGCATTAACGTCGCCGATACACCAAAGAAATGCGCTCGGTCTTGCCACTCAACCTGCTTCCAATCAAGCAGCCGCACGAAGGCTTCGTTGACCAGCGCCGTTGTTTGCAAGATGTGGCCTTGCCGTTCGCCTTTAAGATAGTCGTGCGCCAGCCGGTGCAATTCTCGGTACACCAGTGGTGTCAGTTGTTCAAGCGCGCTCTGGTCTCCCTGATTCCAGGCCACCAGTAATTGAGTGATGTTGGGCGGTGTCATAGTTCCGTTAAGTTGTTGTGGGAAAATGCCTGGCAGGGCTTGCCAATTGGCTGCCAAGCATCTGCCAATAATCTAAAAACTATCACAACGCCGCAAAATCGGAAAATTCTCAAGCCGATGAAAAAAAATTTCACCCTGTTAGTGATTTTGCCGATTTTTCTCCCCTTACCTAGTAGAGCAAGAAAGTCTTGCTTCGGCGGCGAAGACAAGCTGCTTCAACAAAACGAATTAGGAATTATGGCAAGCCTTAACCGGATGCCCCTCCACAACCCAAACAACAAGGAGATTCACAAGATTATGAAACCACTATTTTTTGCTCTTTCCATCCTTGCGCTCGCCTTTTGCGCAGCCTCACAGATTGGGCTCCCGATTTCGGCTGAAGCCGCCACACCACAGGTCAGTCCAGTCGTCGGTAACGGCAAGATTTTCGGCGTCAACAAACCGGGCGACGCTAACTTCAAGGCGATTGTCCCCAAGAACGGAGACAGAGTGGAAACGACTTTGTATACGCCCAACGACGATAAAAATAAGGACTTAGGTCTCGTTAAGGGCCAGAAGTACACCATGATGATGCTTACGCAACCTGGTAACAACAATGCGCAAGGCTTTTTTTATTGGGCGGCAAATACACCCGCTCTCCAAAAGATACTGTTGAACAAGTCCACCGTCGTCAGGGGCATCGGGACAACGAACCAACCGCTGATGAGAGGTGACACGTATGACATTCGCACGCAGCCCGCGCAGGGAGGAGGAACGGATGTGACGTTCGACTTTAAGCGTGGAGGCAAAGCCATCGCAACCTTCTCGTTTGTCGTGAAATAACAGCCACGGCTGGTAATAGACAAAAACAATTGCAGTTAAAACAGAACTT
>CAYLJQ010000813.1:0-3306 GCA_964383955.1 uncultured Heliomicrobium sp.
CATCGCTAGCGCACAAGCGCAGCCGCAATACACACCAAAAAAAGTCGCTTTTACGACCACGCCCAAGCTGGTTATTGCTAAGCTGAAAAGCGGCGAAGCGGATGTTTATGATGTTCGCGGCAAGGTTTCCTTTACCGTAACGGCTGGCAACTCTGATGACACGGTTGCAGGAACTTTGGTTTATGCGATTCCTGACGATGCTCGCCAGAAAATCGCTTCAATGTCCGGCAAAGCAGTCAACTCAATTCCTTCCAACATCACCAGAAACGACATCATTGCGGCTTTCCAGAAAGCCACGGCGCCACCAATTTTGCACTTGGAGATCAATGCCATGGACATTGACGTGGCAGGCGTCAAAATGCGGTTCAGCCGCATTGTGCTGGACATCAATGCCAGAGAAAGCAATGCTCCAGATTATTCCGTTCAGGAAATGGAAGCGTTGTTCACGGTCTGGGCCAAGCAAATCAACGGTGCACGTTCACGGCGAGGGATCGTGGCCAGATTCAACAAGGTCGTCAACGGTGAGCCAGACTAATTGCCACGCAACGAATTTTGAGCTCGATTGACGACACTTGATTGGGTTTAAAGTTTAAGCTGCGTAATGTGGACAAGAAATTAGGCAGTTGGCTGCGTTCAGCCAACCCGTATGCTGGGTTGGCAAATAAAACCGCAAATGCGGTTTGGACGTAATGCCAACTGCCGTAATGTTTTTTATGTTGAGCCAATTTCACAAATTGATTCTGCTGATCTGCGTCTTCAGTGTGGCAATGCACCCGGCGCTGGTGACGGTTTATGCCTATCGCGATCAAAGCATGCAGCGTGCTTCAGTCAGCGGCTGGATAGAAAACAATGATGGAAAATTGCGCTTGGCATTGACGAATAATTCGTCACAAGAATTTAGAGGCGTCGCACGAATCAGCCTTGGCAGCAATGAAGAGCAGAAAGAAATTGGCGAGTTATTAATTACACTTGTCTCGAAAGAAACCAGCTTGCTGCAAGTCAACGGAGCCGCTCCGACAGGCGATCATTACACGCTTGCGATTTATGATCAGTCTGGCGGGCGAGTATTTTTCAGAATTGCCCCACTTCGCCAAATCTCCGATCCGACACCTGCCGCTGCTGTCACAATTACGCCAGTGCAGCAGCAACGATCTAAAGCGGGAGCTTCGACGTCCAATAGTGTGGCGTCCGTTCTTGCTGCAAAACAAAGCGGTTCAGATGACTTGGCGATTACGGCCACACAGGTCCAGGTTAAAGCCAGATTGCTGGCCAGCGAGGACGCCAGTGATTCCTTCACGCTTTTTTTTGAACTTCGATCTCAGAAACCGGTGAACACGGCAATACTGGCGATCACTGCGGCCAAGTTGAAAGACCAAAAACAGATCAGCATTAACCCTCAGGCAAATGTTGATTTCAAATTGCCGGATTCGCTGGAAACCGACAAAGTGAATTATGTGCTTACAGATAAGGCGGGGCGAGTACTGGCAAAGGGCGAACTGAATCTTGTGAAATTGATGGATGAAGATTCCGTCACCGTTAGCGACATTCGCACAGATCGGTCTTCCTATCAGTCCGGAGAAACAGTTCGGGTAATCGCTCGACTGGATGGCAAGTCTCAAAGTGGTTATCGTTTCGAAGTTACTGTCAGGGACGGATTGAGCCAGTCTCTTTTTCGTGATCAAAAAGTTGTTGGCAAAGACGAAAGCTTGAACTTGCTGGAATTTGCTTTCATCTTACCGGGCAATCTTTCAGCGCCGGTCGTTTTTGAGTTCCGAATTTACGATGGTGAAACTGGAGTGCTTTTTGATTCGGGGGAACGAGAAATCCCACTGGCTCCTGCAAAACCATAAACCCAGGAATTGTAAAAACTTTTGGTTGGGTTGACAGAAAGATTGCGTGGGGAGCATTGATGTGAGTAGAATGCCGCTGAGTCGTCCCCGCACCAACAGTCACACTGTTCCTGGATCCAGCTAACAAGGCAATTACTGAATTTAGCAGGTCTGAGACAAGGTTATTTTTCTAAATTTTAGTCAAGTTTCCCGCAGTTGCGGGATTTTCGAAGGGGGTTACGATGTCAAAGAACTCTTTCTTGCGCCCATTAGTTCTTGCGCTCTCCTTCATGCTGTTGTTTCTTGCTTTGGTTTCCGCAGAGCAAAATACACAGCAGCAAGGCGGTGAAGGTCAGGAAGCCAAGTCCTCGTCCCAACAGTCGCAAAGTCAGCAATCTCCGCAACGCCCTACTCAACAGATTGATAGGAGCCAGAAACCGGCAACTGATATCGTCAACACTGAGCTTGTATCGCTGACGATTACCGTGACAGATCCATATAACCGGCTGGTAACAGGCCTGGACAAGCAACACTTCGAAATTTTTGAAGATAAGGTCAAGCAGGAAATCACCCACTTCAGCGATGATGATGTGCCGGTCAGCCTAGGAATTGTTTTTGATGTTTCAGGAAGTATGAAGGGCAAGCTTGAGCGCGCGCGCGATGCACTGAAAGCTTTCATTCAGACCAGCCATAATGATGACGATTTCTTCTTGGTAGGTTTCAATCAACGCGCGAATTTGCTGGCAGAATTTACCGACGGAGACTCCCTTTCCAATAAACTTCATCTTGTTGATCCGAAGGGCCAAACTGCTGTTTACGATGCAGTTTACCTTGGGATTGAAAAAGTGAAACAAGGTCATCACGACAAACGCGCCATATTGCTCATTTCTGACGGCCAGGACAATTCCTCTCGGTACACGTATGGCGAACTTCGCAAGCTGCTGAAAGAAGCGGGTGTGCAGATTTATTGCATCGGAATCGTGGAAATGGGCGGTAGTTCCGGTGGTGCCTTGGATATGCAAGGGCAGGGAATTTTGGAAGAGATTGCTCAGGTCACCGGAGGCAAGGCCTTCTTTCCCCGCACAGCGGCAGAATTGGAAGACCAAACCACGCGCATTGCATTGGAATTGCGCCACCAATACAGCATTGGCTATATGCCGACAAACGTCAAAAAAGACGGGCAGTGGCACAAAATCAAGGTTAACGTGAAACAGCCTAGAGGATTACCTACTTTGAAGGTGCAGCACAAGGAAGGCTATTACGCTGTAACAACTCAAAAATAACTGGCAGATTTAGGCTTTGCATGAATAAAGACGAGGAGTGAAGATTGTTCTTCACTCCTCGTCTTTTTCGTCAGAGTCGTTTTCGGATGAATCATCATCCGCATCATCTTTTTTCTTTTTCCCTTTCCCTTTCTTTTCTTTGCCAAAGCTGGCTACCGCTTCGTCTTCGGTCTTGTGGCTTTCGATCAAGTCCA
>CAYLJQ010000814.1:0-3302 GCA_964383955.1 uncultured Heliomicrobium sp.
CCAGATCTCGCCCATCTCCTCGGGATTGGCCGTTTCCAGGCGCGTCAGCAAGCCAAGCGCCTGCAAGCTGTCAATGCCGAGCTTTTTGAAAAAGTCGTCGTCAGGCGAAAGCTCCGCTCGATCAACTTTGAAGTGCGAAGATGCCAGCGTCAGAATCTCGTCAATAATCTGTTCAGTCGTTTTCATCTAAGAGTAATTCTCCTGAAAATCAATAAGCCCAGCGAACCAAGACAGAGCCGGAAGTAAAGCCAGCGCCAACGGCGGCAAATAAAACCAGATCACCTTTTTTCAGCTTGCCATCGTCAATTGCATCGCCGATTGCCAGCGGAATCGTGGCGGCAGTGGTGTTGCCGAATTTGTGAATGTTCTTGACGACTTTTTCCGGCGCAAGCCCGGCTTTCTTCGCCGCAGCGTCAATGATGCGCAAGTTCGCTTGGTGAGCGACAAAGCATGCGATGTCATCGCCGGTCAAATTGTTTTTCGCCAGCATGCCGGTGCTTAGTTCTTCCATTTTGCGAACGGCGAATTTGAAAACAGCCTGCCCGTTCTGATGAACGTAGTGCATTTTCTTGTCCACGGTTTCATGCGAAGGAGGATGCAAGCTGCCGCCGCCAGGCATGTACAGGCTTTCCCCGCCGCTGCCGTCAATTTCGTGGTGATAATCCAAAATGCCGAACTCTTCGCCTTCTTCGCAAGGTTCCAGCAACACTGCGCCCGCGCCATCGCCAAACAGCACCAGCGTTGTGCGATCTTCGGGATTCAAAATGCTGGTCATGACATCTGCGCCAACGACCAGCACTTTTTTGTGCTTGCCGCTTTCAATAAACTGCGCGCCCGTGGTTAGCGCGTACAGGAACGACGAACAAGCGGCGGAAATGTCGAAGCCCCAGGCCTTGGTTGCGCGAATTTTGTTCTGGATCACGCACGCCGTCGAAGGGAAAAACATATCCGGCGTGACCGTTGCGACAACGATCAATTCGATTTCCTCGGCTTCGATGCCGCGACGTTTCAGGCAATCATCAATCGCGTGAACGGCAAGTTCGGAACTCGGCGTGCCGGGTTCAACCCAATGGCGTTCGTGAATTCCTGTGCGTTCGACGATCCAATCGTGATTGGTTTCGACCATCTTGGAAAGGTCTTCATTCGTGACGACGCGGGGAGGAACATATCTGCCCAGTGAAGTGATTTTGGCTCTTCTGGTTTCGGCCATTCAGCAACTCCTTTGATAAATGCGTAAGGCGCTAGTTTTCGCGCCGAAAATTCTGTTTGGCAGATGTGACTTTCACGAGCTTTGTCCTATGCCGTGTCACGATACTGCCACGAGTGAATGAATATTTTTGCGAAGGCGTCACTTGTATTTCACACGTGACGGATGCCAACGCCGGGTATTTATGTAAGATCATTGCGGTCAGTTGCTTATTGACGATTTCCCAGAACGCAGTTTCATTCGGGTATTTGCCTAAAAATGCGTCCACGTCTTTTCTGATCGGAATGAAATCCGGATATTCCTGATCCGCAATGGCTGCATTGTACTCGTAACTTACCTTGATGTTGAGCGTGTTGAACTCGCCTTGATGCTCCATTTTGTAATCATTCATCAGAAAGTAAAAGCTTTCGCTTGGCACCGGAGCGGATGTTTTCAGCCGGGCTTTCTGATCCGATGTTTTGACGGTTTGCGCACAGACCGTTGTCGGGCAGGTGAAGTGGAATATCGCGCCCAACAGACAGCAGAGAATGATGTTTTTCATGGATAAAGTGGCGACGTCAGGGAAGGTAAGGTTGAGCATCGGTGCTTTCGACAAATTTACGCAATCCGGCTTCAACCGCCGGTTTGGTGAACAGGTCGCAGAAGATTTCGATCTCCTGCCTGAGTTCGTTGTAAGGAACAGGCTTCAGAAACTGTTTGGCAGTCGCGCTGGTTTCTCGGTCGAATTTTTTCAGTTGCGCAGCGGTAAAGCGCGCCAGTTTCAGCGCTTCGCCTTCCGCGGCAAGTTGGCTGACCAAGCCAATTGCTTGCGCTTTCGTTGCGTTGATACTGCGACCGGTCAGCAACAAATCCCGGACAATTCCATTGCCTAGATCGCGCTTCAACCGCGGAATTCCTCCAAACCCGGGAATCAAGCCCAAACGCAATTCGGGAAAACAGAATCGCGCCATCTTGTCGGCAAAGATCAAATCGCACACCAGTGCCAGTTCAAACCCGCCACCAAAACAGACTCCGTGAACTGCCGCGATCGTTGTCAGCGGGGAAGCGTCAATTGTGTTCATCACCGCGTGGATGCGATTCAGAAAGTCGCGAACCTGTGGAGCCGCGTTTTCAAAGCCAATCTCTTTGGCCTGTGTGTATAGATCGCGCAAATCAGCTCCGGCGGAAAAGCCGTGCTTCATCTGGCTGTGAATGATCAACGCGTGAGCTTCGTCCTTTAGGGTTTCGTGCGCCGCGACGAAGTGTTCCAATTCTTCCAGTGTCTTCAACCCGATTTCGTTGGCGGGTTCGCGGTGAAGCGCCAATTCAATGCAACCGTCTTTCAATTCCCACGACAGGGTTTCGCCTTTGTAACTTTGCATATCAGCTTATTGTTCGTCCTTCTCCGATTCGGCTCTTTCAACTTCCTTCCGATTCTCTTCGGCGATGCCGCGCGCCGCCAACGCCATCGCTGCCATTATCCCAATGATAATTGTCAAAAAAATACATAGCCCACTGAGTACGATCATTGGATTTCCTTCCGGCTTCTATTCGCTCTTTGGGCGACGGTAAAGCTCTTCGATTTCGTCTGCGAAGTGCTTGTTGATGGCATCGCGTTTCAATTTGCCGTTGGCAGTCAACAATCCGCTTTCAATTGTTAAAGGTTCTTTGACGGCTTTGAAAGCAAGAATTTGTTTGTAATGCGGCAGATCAGAGTTAACGGCATCAACGGCGGCTTGCACTTGTTCAGGCGTTAAAGCGCCAGTGATGAGCGCCGCCAGAAACCCTTTGTTATTGCCCACCACCACACATTGCTGAGCCGTCGGCAGATTGAAAAGGATTTTTTCCTCAATCGGTTCAGGCGCGACATTGTGACCGGACTTCAGGATCAACAGATTTTTGATTCGCCCGGTGATTGCCCAATTGCCTTTTTCGTCTACCTCGCCTTGGTCGCCAGTGCGAAACCAATTGCCGTCTTTGTCTGGTAGCAGCGCTGAAGCTGTTGCTTCCGGCTTATTCCAATAGCCGGTAAAAATGTGAGGGCCGCGCACTAGCAACTCTCCGCCTTCGCCAAGTTTCATTTCAATGCCTGGAATCGCCGGACCGACTCTGCCTG
>CAYLJQ010000815.1:0-3300 GCA_964383955.1 uncultured Heliomicrobium sp.
GCGGCTTCCCAAGAAAAGTAATAAGCCTGTTCTGCGTTCGAAGAGCTTCAATGGGAATCAGGGGTTAAAAACTAAAATCAAGTAAGCCACGGTCAGCTTGCCCCAGCAATGGATTTTCAGTGCATCGTCGGAGCGTACCGCGCTGGCGAAGTGAATCCTGGTTTTCTTTTACAGCCAGTTGAAGAAGCCTTCGATGGGTTGGCGCAGGCGGCTCGCGCAGCGACTGTAGTATTTTTCCCACTCGTTTTAAGATTGGATAAACTGTGGCTTGAGACGGCAGGGATGTACGGTAATCAGGGTGGGATAGCTAGGGCGAGAAAAGAAAAGCCAGGCGCAATATCCCGGCTTTCTGTGTTGTCGTAATCGTGTTTTGCCCACGTGGGCAAAACACGATTCCCCTTCCCGATTCAGCGCGTTAGCCGCATGCTCGAATCTCGCGTTGATACGAGCATAATCTTGATGCAGGGCATTAAAGCGGAGGGATGTGTGGGAATAATCACTTCATGGCGATCGTCACTGCGTTAGAGGTTTTCCCTTCTATTTGCAGCTTTACATCTATGTCGCCCTTTCCAGCCACCTCACGTGGGATGATGATGTTCGCCTGGTCCACTCCAATCAAGCTGCCCTGCGCACCGACAAATAAGACCTCTGAAGTTATGCCGCCAATCAACGCTGTAACGTTGGATAGCGACGAGTGATTCCGGCATCCCGTACCAAAAACGACGAGAATGAGTTGATCGGTCGAAGACCCAAGATCAAGTGGGATCGCTTCGAACCGGCCGGTAGCGGTATTGAACTTAGAGATTGGTTCAAAGCTCTGCGAGCCGTCGCCTGTAATGCGCAAAACTACTGCTGCTGGAAGGCCTTTTCCACTAACATCCACAGTGAATAATCCTGGCGAAATCGTCGTGATTTGCAAAAGGCCTGCGGCAGCATTGCTACTACCTTGTCTAACGAACACGGCAGCTTCTCCGCTCGCCGTTCCTGCTGGAATCAAGTAATTGATCTGCGTTGGTGACACGAAGAAAAGTGGCGCTGGGCGCACAATTCCCTGAGCATCTCTGACCACGACAGAGATGCCGCCCAGCGTCTCTGGTAATGGCAGGGAATCCGCGACGGCAGTCATCGGAGAAAGGTTCTCCCCGAATCCGGTGACAATTGATTCCGCTGATACGGAACCCATTGCGAAGCTGGCAGCGGACACACTTGCTAATGTTGGAGGAGCTTCGGCAGCGTCTCTAAAGACTGTCATTCGAAATGCCGGTGTAACAGACACGCCGCCCGCCGCACTCGCGTCATTGACATACCAGCGGCCCCAAAATGTTGCACCGACCAACACCGGATCGCTGGGAATCGCTAGGCTGGCAGATGTATAACCGTTCCCTGCGCCGGTCCCTCCCAGTGTTTTAACAATCCGTGCCAACGACGCATTGGCTGGAATGTTTGAACCTGTGCCCGGATCTTGCCTGTCTATTACCAAGGTCGCCTGCGCGCCACCAAGCGCACCGTAAACAGCAACTGAGAATCGAGAGTTTCCAAGTATTGGAGGCTCGACAGCAACGACTTGGGGAATATGTCCGCCAGCGCCAGCTTTTCCAGTGCCCGTAATTTGTGGAATGCGTGCGGACTCGCTGTAAAGCATAGGCCGATCGAACGGCGCAGTTTCAGCCGCCACACGTGGATCTGTAAGCGGTCGCCTCATAAAGGCGATCAGGTCCGACTTTTGCTGAGTGGACAGATTTAAGGGCCGTATCCGACTACGATCAGTATTTGGGCCGGGAAAATCGCCGCCCCGATCGTAAAAATCGACCACCGCTTCAAGTGTCTTAAAGCGCCCATTGTGCATGTACGGTGCCCGCAACTCGACATTACGCAAGCTAGGTGTGCGGAATTTACCCAAATCAACCTGGTTCTGTGTAACAACGAAAAAACCAGTATCTTCAGACGATGGACGAACTCCTGTATTTTGAAACAAGTCATCGGAAAAAAAGGGAGGGATATGACATCGGTCGCATCTGGCCTGGGTGAATATTTGCTGCCCACGCGCTTCCGTCGGAGTCAGATCTCCGACGTCAAAAGGCGTCCGGTCTGAATAGAGTGATCGCTGGTACGTAGCCAGCGCCATAGCGATCCGTACGGGTGTTACGCCCGGCGACCCGAAAGCTTCGGAAAACAGTTCGAAATAATTGCGCTCGCCAATCCAATTGGCGAGCGCCACGGGAATAGATGGCGAAAGTGCCAGCGGTTTAGACGTCGAGACGCGCACGACCACATCATTCCAGCTACGTCCGCCGTGTCCCATCTCAGCGCTGTTCAAAAGTGGAAAGAGTGCCTGACTTTCAAGTGCGGCATTTGGGCCAAGCACGATAGCTCCGGTACCAGGGTCTTGCAGGAAGCCGAGGGCGCGCCCATCCCAAAATAATGCAGTCGGATAGCCCGAATCCACGTGCGACAAACTTCGGCGAGGAGTGACTTGCTCCCTGAGCCCAAAAGCTGCAGACCATTGATAACTACCATCCGCAAGGGTAAGCGGGACGCCCGCAGAACCCTGAACATCGTCGGCATTTCCGTACACACCATCCGCGCCCGGGTTTGTGGAAAGAGAACCAGTGCGAATTGACCTTGGATCGGAGCCACCATTGGATGCGTGGTGACAAGTGCCGCAAGCTACGGTGCGAGTTGAAGAGAGCTGTTCATCCCAGAACAGCACCTTGCCCAGCGTTGCTTTGGCTGCGGTTACTGGATTCCCCGGCGGGCCGGAAGGGGGACTTAATGGGACTGTGGTACCAGCAGCCCGGAAACCTGGATCAGAGACGCTAAGGGCGCTGGTTCCAGCCTCGTTTTTTGCACGAACCCAATAATAATAATTCTGGCTGGTGGCCGCGCTAGTATCAAAAAACGTCCTGTCAGCCGTTGAGCCTAAATTCGCGGCTGTAGCCGCGTTGTTCACCGTGTTGCGGAAAACTTGGTAAGAGGTCGCATTTCGAATAGCGTCCCAAATAATGCCGACCTTGTTGGAGTAGGAGCCATCAGATGCTGAAACACCCGTCGGTGCGGAAAGCGCAGTGCTCTGTCCACTGACCGTAGTTAAGGGCTGAAACTTGAGAATACCGATCAAGAACGCCAAAAAACACAACACCAGAAAGGCTAACTTGACACTTCGCATAGCTCGTTTCTTCATTGAAAGTAGGAATCTAAAATCTTATTCGGAATGAATAGACTATTCGCTATGCCTTCTTCGAATTTGACCTGCGTATAAACCTTCCGAACCTGATTTATTAGGGTTGATATTTTTAGGGC
>CAYLJQ010000816.1:0-3298 GCA_964383955.1 uncultured Heliomicrobium sp.
TTATTGAAATTCACCCGGCATCGCCTTGAATTCCAGGGAAGGCATCATTGGAAGGCGATTTTTTATCTGGCTCGAAGATTTTGAATAAGCTTTCCAGGTTCTCAACATTCTTGTTTGCCACGGTGGTTTTGATCGCGTGTTCGCCCAGTGCGCGATAGCTTTCAAACTGCGATTCGCTGTACATCTGATCGCCAGTGGTTTCGTGTGGAAACGTCAGATTGGCTTTGGCGTAATTGAGCACATCAGGCGGTTCGCATCCGTAAACCGTCGGTTTGATGTAAAGCAACCAGCCGTCCATGTTGTCCTGATCTTTGCGGGGCAATCCTTCGCCATCAACCGCGGAATAACGAATCCGCGCCACTGCGCAATACGCGCCATTGCCTTGTTGGCCGTCTTTGGTGAACAGCAGTTCGGATTTGACCCGAGGGCAAATTTTAATTCCTTCTCCAAACTGAATCGGGATGCCCATGTCAATCTGAATTTTCCGCATTGCTCCACCCAGGTCTTCGAAGCTGGAATCACCATCGGCGCTGGCATCGCTCAGGACGATAAAATGGCATCGCCGCCGCACCATTTCATACAAGCCCAGGTTTTCAAAATGTCCTCCATCGGAAAGGTAGACGTATGGATGCTTGGCGTCTGTCATGCCAAATGTTTCTGCGATCAATGAATACGGCGCAAAATTCGGGCTGGGCATTTGATAGAACTTTTTGTCCTTCTTTTCATTTTCGCCCGCTGCCCCCGGATTTCCCAGCCACCATCCCAGCCGCACGTTGAACAGCGCCAGTAAAAAGGTCACAACCGACGAAGAGTGGTAGCCCATATTCGGACTGGCTGCCGCGCCGGAAATCGCCAGTGCCGTCCCCAGCGAAATGGCGCTAACAGGACGGTTCGACATCAAGCGGCGAATTGCTTTGTTATTCAGCGCGTACTCGTGAGCGCGGCGATATCCCAAATTGAAGCTACCCGCGTGCAGCGGCGAAATGGTGAAGCTTTGCGCTTTGCGGTCCTGCCAGGCCAGTTCTGCTCCGCCGACCAGGTTCAGCGCGACGTTGATAATGTGCAGAGGGCGTGGCTGCCCCAAACTGTCCTTCAGGCTAATGAGGTCATCTTTGAAAACCTCGTCCAGAATCAGCCGATTGATCAGCAGCCGTTTCAACTGCTTCAATAATTCTTCCGGGCTTCCATCAATTGCCGCGCTGATTTCGGGCAACTGTTCGAAATCCGGTTTGATGCGGGTAAAGACTTGCGCGAATTCTGCCTGTTCTTCGTCCTTCAATAACGGATTGACAGGCAATGGTGGCCCTTCCAGTAAGCGGTTGAACGCATTCGTTATTGCTTGTTTGACTGCCGGTTCCAGTTGGTCTCGTACGGATTGGGACGTGTCGTCATCGGCATATTTCTGCAATAAATCCCGCACTTGATCGGACAGCCGATTCCAGATGATCTTGGAAATTTCGTCTGATTTGGGATCAGGTTTGTTGTCAGTCAGCTTGCCAGTGAGTGCCAGCAATCGCCCGGGCTTAAAACTGCTGGAGTAATAAAGGTCGGTCGTCAGTTCATGGATTTGCAGGTTGTCATGTTCATCCAGCCCGGTGAAGGGATTGGGAGAACGTTCACGGCTGCTGCGCGAAGCACCAAGATACGCGCGCACCAGCCGGTCACGATACGCAGCATGAAGCGAAAAGCCGTTGATGTTGACAAAAAATCCCATCAACACGCCTACGCCGACTACGGCCAAAGTGGCCCAGACAACAGTTCGTGACGGTGTATGAAAAAGCACTTGCCAGTGAAATAGCATTCCGTCTCCAAACAGATGTTGCCACAGGCTTCCGGAGTTCAGCCCGCTGAAGAATGCTTTCGACTCAGTGCCAAGCTGAAAAAAGACGCGCCACCAATGGCCGGACGAATCAATTAAGCTTAGGTTCGAGCATAGCACCGCAATTCCCAGCGTGGACAAAAGAGACACGGTTGTCAGGATAAAGGCGGCGAACAACGGGGCGGCAAGCGCCAGGCCAATTTCCGCCGACATGGCCGTTAAGGTTTTGTCTTCCTTCTTTTTGCTATCCCCGTTCTTTTTGGCGGCGGTTTCATCGCTTTTGCCGCCGAAGATGGTGAACAATCCGGAACCGACACCAAGCGAAGTCAGCAGCGACTTCATCTTTGTGCCCCAGTAATCGTTTTCGGACAGCAACGCCTGCGGAGCCAGGATCACCAGCGCGCTGACTGCGCCCCAAACAACAATTGCGATCAGCATCCATCCGCCTGCTCGTGCCAGCCATTCGCGGTCGGAATCACTGGTGATGTAACTCGCAAAACCAACATACAGCGTTCCCGCCAGCAGAAAGGTCAGCAGGAAAACAGGCGCAGCGAAACAAGTGAATAGCGCGGCGGCAGTGGGTGCGGAGGCGCTGCCTTTGATTGGGGAACTGAAAAAACTCGTTGTCATCAGATACAGGCATGCGCCGCCCACAAACCCGGTAATCACGCTGTAAGCCAGATCCAGTTTTCCTATATCGCGCACCCAAAGACGGGAAAACGCAAACCCCATTAAATGAAACAGGGCTCCGAACGAGGCAAAGTAAAGTAGCGTTGGCCAGCCCAAAAGCCAGGTCGGAAACCAAGGCTGGCCTGTCCACCAGCTCAATCCTGAGGCGGCGATGGACGCTACATTTGTTGAAACCCCATCATTCAAATTCAATGACCACGCCCAAAAACCACTTGCCGCAATTGCCGAAAGCCATAGCGGCAACAGGCAAAGAACCAAAAACCAACTTTCTCTGCGGTAAGGCGATGCAACGCCTCGGCGTCCTGTCAATTGCCCGCTCAGGCTGGGCCGATTGATGATGATATAGCCTGTCGCCCAACCGCCCAGTAAAAGACTGGCCAGCAAGGCCGCGCCAGGCAGCCATTGAGGAGGACTTTCCCAGGCCACCAACGACATCGCCAGCCGGGGGATCGCCAATCCGCCCAGGATCAAAGGGATTAAGACTGACCAGTTCAGCAGCAGATTTCGCAGGTAAATCCCGACCAACGACCAGGTATCGGCGGAAAGCAGGCTGAAGCTGGGACTCATATATCGGCTGTAGCTGCGCAGATGGCGAATGGTTTCCGGCTCCGGCTCTTCTTCGGATTCGCCAGCCAATCCATTTTGAACCCGGCCCATTCCCTGGCGATGAATCCACGCGGACAGCCAACTGCCAATGTATCCGCCACCGGAAACCGTCGAAAGAAAATGAAACTGACCCAGCTTGATTCCCGATTGCGCCAAGCCCTGCAAAACCCCCAGCGCAAATGT
>CAYLJQ010000817.1:0-3296 GCA_964383955.1 uncultured Heliomicrobium sp.
AACCTGCCTGGAGCGATGACTGTCTATGCTTCCTCAACGCTCAGTTCGATTTCCACGGTTTCATTGTGCTGCAAGGTAACGCCCGGCGCGATGACTGTCTCAACTTCTTCGATAGTCAGTTCGATTTCCACCGTTTCATTGTGTTGAAGGACAGGACCGGGAGCAACAATCTCTTCAACTTCCTCCACCATAAGCTCCACTTCCACTGTTTCATTGTGCTGAAGAGAAACACCTGGCGCGATGACTGTCTCGGCCTCTTCGACGGACAGTTCGACTTCTATGGTTTCATTGTGTTGCAGCATCGGGCCAGGGGCGACAATGGTTTCGACTTCCTCGATCATCAGTTCGATTTCAAGATTGACTGTTTCGTTTGTGCTCATAGCTTTTGGTTTCCTTTCGATTTCGCGTTGAGGGTGGGAGCGAGAGGTGACAGAAAAGTCGTTTCGCTCCCCATTTTGGGCGGTGCAATTTGCCTCCCAATTGCTAAGGCGAAAGTCGAAAGCAAAAACTATCATCCTGCTGAAAAAAAGTTCGCCAGTTGTTTTCAGATGTCCGGTAACTGGTTGTGATTGACCGAAAAACCTGGTGTTGAGCGGAACAAGCACGCGGCGAAATGGTGAAGATTTCGTCGAGCAATTTATTTGTTACTGGGCGGTTTCACCGATTTAGAAATCCCTGCCCGTTCTAAGATCGAAGCCTTCTTTCACCGTGGAACCATTCGGCAGCGTGTAAATCCAGTTAATTCGTCCATAAGTGAACGCGACCTCTTCAAGCGGCCCGCCCGAATCCACCAGGCTTTTCGGATCAGTGGATTTCGGGAAACGTGCAGTTACGGAACTTACCTGCACGTCATCCAGCAAAATTCGGTAAAAAACCTGTTCTCCATTCCGTTGCAGGTGATTCACGCGGATCACGCTGATCTGCACGCGCGACAACCGCTGGCCTGAGGCGCAAAAAGACAGCAGCTTTGGCGTGGCCATATCAATTCCTTTGGTGATTACGATCGGCGCAAATTTGGCTCTGCTGACTTGCGCGCCGGTGACGCCGCCGCCCAAATCCGTAGTCAGGCTGGAACTGAACTGAACCGCTTCGATGGAACCGCCCGCGCCTTCGCCAGGGACCCCGACAATTTCCACCCGCACCAGATAGGTCTCTTCCTGCGCTTGCACAGTCGCAGCGCTACAGGCCAGCAGTAAACCAGCAATAACAATCAGTTTGATTGCGGTGAAATTGTGAATCAGCTTTTTCATGACGTTCTCCTCTTGGTTGGCAAACGGTTCGTTGGGGCACTTGCTAAAAGCATCGAAAACAAGAACAGCAAACTTGCCGCTCTCAATTTCGTAAGCGGGAAAACCAGTCGAGGGATATCAAAAAAAGGATTTTTATTTTCCAGCAATCTGCTTGGCCAAAGCCGGGCCAAGCTGGCAATGGCCGTTGCCGCTGAAATGGCTGAGGACTTTTCTGCGCTGATCCAGTGTGAAGAGCCGATTGAGTTCGTGGCCGCGTACGGATGGCGCAATCTCCTGTCGCGTGGACATGGCGAAACCTTCTGTTTCGCCTTTCAACAAACTGCCGTGCGTCGCGCGCATTTCGGCCAGATACGTCAGCATAGGGCTGCCGAGCAGATAGCCGTCTTCGTAACTGACAATCACGTCGGCTCGCGTTTTGACGTGTTTGGTGAACCCATCGAACAACCGCCGCAGCGGATCAACATAGCTGTGTTCGCGCGTCGCCTGAAACCACCCTTCGGCTGAAGCAAACCCGCTGTCGTCAATCGTTCCGCTGGTTTTCATCGTTTCGAGGATCGCGGCCAGTTTCAACGGATCGCCGCCCGAGTCTTCGTACTTGAACCTTTCGCCTTCTCTCAAAACACGAGCGCGCCCGCGACGGCTGATCAACTCAATCGTGTTTTCGTCCAACTGGTAAACGGCAAAATCTACGCCTTCGGTGGCCGCTCCAACTTCGGCAACGCGCGCGCGGTTTTGCGGTTGCGTAAACATCATCGAAGAACCCACCAAGCCATGTTTCGGCAACACGACGCTGTGTTCGTCTTTGATGGTCTTTTCGGTGACAAAACCTGCCTGCTTTAACGCGTCGTTCAGTTTGACGTTCTTGTAAGTGTCGTAACGATTGCCGTGGTCAGAAAACATCTCGACTTCCAGATGGCCACCGCCTGCTACGGCTTCGGCAATCAACTCTTCCATCGTTCGATCCACGGTTTGCAGAAACGCTTTCAAATGTTCTTTGCCACCCAGGTGCGCCAGCGAATCAGTTTCGCCAATGTATCCAACAAACAACGGAGCATCAGATTCTCGAAACGCCTGGCGAAGCTCCATCAAATCAATCTGCGCCAGCGTCGCCGTTCCAATCGGAGCGGCGACATATCCCAGCGCGCCTTTGAACGCATCGGCATGATAATCAAACGTCTGGCGAAACGTCCCTGCGATAAACTTTTGGCCTTGCAAGCGATCCTGAATGGTCCCGAGCAAGCGATTGTGCTCACGGTCGTAAAAATGATCTTCGTAGCCGGGAGAATCTTCGTGATGCAGAATTTCCACCATCGCCGGATTCGTCAGTGAAGGAAACGTCGAAACCATGCGGCTTGGCTGATGAAACCGGGAAAAGCGCCCTTCGGCTTTCAGTTCGGCAATGGTTTCGTAAGGCACTCCGTCGAGCACTAACACTAAGCGTCGTGAAGTTTGATGGTGGTTGGATGGAGTAGTGCCAAGCCACGAGTTTAGCGGCAGGATTGAACAGCAAAACGTCAGATAGATTGGCAATAATACTTTTCGTTTCATAAAAGCGACTCAAATGTGCTTCTTCAGCCAGTAAACAATCGCGCCAACCTGTAGCCCAGCTACAACTATCAAGATCGCCACTGCGGGAAATAAAACTTCAGCCCCAGCATCTTTTGGATTTGTCATCAGCAATGAAAAATTCATTTGGCTCAACTTCAGCATTCTTCTAGGTTTGAAACTTTGTGCTGTGGCTCAAAGCTTTTTTCGTGAACGATTTAATGACTGCGCTTAACAACACCCACCCAATGAAAATGACCAGTGCGTAATAGGGGATATTTAGAAAGAAACCTACCGACCAACAATACAAACTCTCGTCACCTTTTTGGACACCGGCAGGCAATGTAAACAAAGAGCAATAAAGCACGGCGGGTAAGTTCAGGATTCTCACTATGATTAGAGCCAATGGCGACACTTGAAAGTGTTCATCCTGCAAATAAGACCAAACCGCGCTCATCGCTGTCGGCACAACAAAGGTCAGACAAGCTCCGGCAACCAACG
>CAYLJQ010000818.1:0-3284 GCA_964383955.1 uncultured Heliomicrobium sp.
ATGGCGAAAGAGAAATTTGACCGAAGTAAGCCACACGTCAACGTCGGGACAATTGGTCACGTTGACCATGGCAAGACGACTCTGACGGCGGCGATCACCAAGACGCTGGCCAAGCATAATCCGAAGATCACGTTCCGCAGCTTCGATTCAATTGACAACGCTCCGGAAGAGAAGGCACGAGGAATCACAATCGCGACAGCGCACGTGGAATACGAAACGCCGAATCGCCACTATGCGCACGTGGATTGTCCGGGTCACGCTGACTACGTCAAGAACATGATCACGGGTGCCGCGCAGATGGACGGCGCGATTTTGGTTGTGGCCGCCACTGACGGCCCGATGCCGCAAACGCGCGAGCACATTCTGCTGGCTCGTCAGGTGGGCGTTCCCGCGATGGTTGTGTTCCTGAACAAAGTCGATGCGGTGGATGACGCGGAACTGCTCGACCTGGTCGAATTGGAAGTTCGCGAACTGCTGTCGAAATACGATTTTCCTGGCGATGACATTCCAATCATTCGCGGCTCTGCCTTGAACGCGCTGAACGGCGAAGGCGATTGGGAAACAAAGATTGACGAGTTGATGGCAGCGGTGGACAGCTACATTCCGACGCCAGCGCGCGCGATTGATCAGCCCTTCCTGATGCCTGTTGAAGACATCTTCACGATTCAGGGACGCGGCACAGTTGCGACCGGTCGTATCGAGCGCGGTATCGTGAAAGTCAACGAGAAGGTTGAAATCATCGGCATCCGTCCGACGCGAGACACGGTTGTGACGGGCGTTGAAATGTTCAAGAAATTGCTGGATGAAGGCCGTGCAGGGGACAACGTCGGCTTGCTGTTGCGCGGAGTTGAGCGTAAGGAGATTGAACGCGGCCAGGTCATTGCCAAGCCAGGTTCGATCAAGCCGCACACGAAGTTCAAAGCGGAAGCTTACATCCTGACGAAAGAAGAAGGCGGTCGTCACACTCCGTTTTTCACAGGATACCGCCCGCAGTTTTACTTCCGGACGACAGACGTGACTGGAGTGGCAAGATTGCCGGAAGGAACCGAGATGATCATGCCAGGCGACAACATTGCGATGGAGATCGAACTGATCGCGCCAATCGCGATGGAAAAAGGCTTGCGCTTCGCCATCCGCGAAGGTGGCCGCACCGTCGGCGCCGGCACCGTCTCCGATATTATTGAATAGTTATTATCGCATCTACGGAGCGGTAACCGTTCCGTAGATGCGATCGGATTGAATAATGCTGAACGACAAAATCAGAATTCGTTTGAAAGCTTACGATTACCGCGTGTTGGATCAATCAACGGCGGAAATTGTCGAAACGGCTAAACGTACTGGCGCTCGTGTGGCGGGCCCGATTCCGCTGCCGACGGTGAAAAACAAAGTCACTGTTTTGAAGTCGCCGCACGTTGACAAAAAATCCCGCGAGCAGTTCGAGATTCGCACCCACAAACGGTTGATGGATATTCTTGATCCGACGCCGCAAACGATGGATGCACTGATGAAACTTGACCTGCCTGCTGGTGTGGATGCTGAAATCAAAGCTTTTGGACGAGATCGCAGATAACTCAGTCGGTGGTCGGTAGTTTGTCTACTGCCTGCTAGCTACGACGGAGTACCAAAACAATGGTAAACGGAATTATCGGTAAAAAGCTGGGAATGACCCAGATTTTCGCGCCGGACGGAACGGTCACACCCGTCACGGTGATTAAAGCTGGCCCATGTGTGGTCGTGCAACGCAAAACTGTCTCCAGTGATGGGTACGAAGCGGTGCAGATCGGACTGGTCGAAGATAAAAGTCCTAAAAACACTAATAAGCCCATGAAGGGGCATTTCGCCAAAGCTGGCGTGCCGCCGACAAAAATCCTTCGGGAATTTCGCCTGGATGGTGTCAGCGTCGAAGTGAATGTCGGCGATAAAGTGATGGTGGATCAGTTTGCCGAAAACGACATCATTGATGTGATCGGCACCAGCAAGGGACGTGGGTTTGCCGGTTTCATGAAACGTCATAACTTCGCTGGCGGACGCAAATCGCATGGTTCGATGTTCCATCGTGCGCCGGGTTCGATTGGCGCTTCAGCGTATCCTTCACGCGTTATCAAGGGTACGCGGATGGCGGGCCATATGGGCGTTGAACGCAACACCATCAAGAACCTGAAGATCGTTAAGGTTAACACCGAAGAGAATCTGATCCTTGTCAAAGGCGCAGTGCCGGGACCAACTGGCGCTTATGTGTTGATCAAGAAGAAAGAGACTGACTAAAAAAACGCGCAGAGTGATTTTTTGAAGAATTGTTCTGCCGAAATTTTGAGAGGGCAGCGATGCCAACCGTTGAAGTCAAAAATCTGAAAAATGAAAACGTCGGCGAGCTTGAGCTAAAAGAAGAAGTTTTTGGCGCTCCGCTCAATGAATCTTTGATCTATTTTGCGGTCAAAAACTATCTGGCGAACCAGCGGCAGGGCACGGTGAAAACCAAAACCCGCGGCAATGTATCCGGTAGCGGTAAAAAACTCTGGCGCCAGAAAGGCACAGGACGTGCTCGAGTGGCCAGTTTACGGTCTCCACTCTGGAAAGGTGGCGGAAACGTTCACGGTCCGCAACCGCGCAACTGGAAGTCGGAAATGCCGAAAAAGATGAAGCGCGGCGCGCTGCGTTCGGCTCTTTCCGAGCGTCTTCGCGAAGGCAATCTGGTTGTGGTGGATCAGTTGACACTGGACGACCATAAAACAAAAAGCTTTGTCTCTGTGGCCGAAACATTCGGCTGGGATGCCAAAACGCTGATTGTTGAAACCACGCCGGAACGGAACCTGGTTCTCTCTTCGCGCAATGTTCCGGGAGTGACTGTTGCCGCGAACGTGAATGTGAACATTTACGACGTGCTCTATCACGACAAGATCGTTTTTACTCGCGACGCCATCAGTGCTTTGCAGGATAAGCTGAGCAAGTAAGCGAATCGGTATTGAGGAAAGAACTATGAAAACGATTTGGGATGTGCTCAAAGCTCCGGTGATTACGGAAAAGGCTCTTAAGTTGAAAGAGACGAGCACTCACGACATCCGCGACAGCAAGAACAAAAAGACCATCAAGCGCGACCGTCAGGTGCTTGCTTTTCGCGTTGCCGATGGCGCCACCAAGTACGCCATCAGAGACGCAGTCGAAGCGATTTTCAAGGTCGAGGTTGATCAGGTGCGCGTGCTCAAACATCACGGCAAAACAGTACGCCGTGGTCGCACAGTTGGCCGTAAATCTGACTGGAAAAAAGCTTATGTGACGTTGAAACC
>CAYLJQ010000819.1:0-3281 GCA_964383955.1 uncultured Heliomicrobium sp.
CCTGGAAGGAAATTTTGGCGCTTCCGATTCGACAACGTTACGCGTTGCTACTGAATTGGAAAAATAGTGCCACCGATAGCTTCATCAATGCGCTAATTATTACTGGAATCACCTCTACCCAAAATATTGCAAAAGCATTGGAAATGGATTTGCCCAACCTTGAAAAAATTTGGGATCAGCTTCCACTGAAAGATGCAGCAATCGGCGATATGTTAGGCGGGTTGCCAGCGCAAGCTGTTGCCAACCTTCGAAAATCAGCACGAGAAAGATTGATTCGGCGAATGAAAAAGAATCAGGATCAATCGCTCAAATCCTGACCGAGCAAATCAAAAGAAAAAGCCGCGTCAGCCGAAAACGCCATCTTTCAATGGCAATTGCCTGACGCGGCATTTGTAATTGAACTGCTGTTGAGCCCAACTATCGCAGTATATTTCTCAACGAATAATCAACCCAGCAGCGCAGCGGATCAATTGAAGGGTCTTCTTCAAACCCAAATCGTCCCAAGACAAAAGGTATAGCATTACCAGCCGGAGCCGGCGCGGCAAACTTGGGATCAAGAATCTTGGCGATTTGATCTCGCGCATCTTCCAAATGCATCCGGGAAGCGCGATCCGTTGTGCGAGCCAACGATTTGTTGATGTCTGCACTGAGCAAGCGCAGTTCGCCACGAATGAAAGGACGCTGATCGTCGTTGACCGGAGCGCGACCATTCAATTTGTCGCCGAGCAAATCCAGATAGGCACGCTGCAAGTTGCGGCGATACGCATCCATTTTGATCGGCGCAGCACCATTCAGTTCGCCCCAAACGCCCTTGCGCACATCAGCCAGAAAATCCACCGGGCGATAGGCTTTTTCCCCGTCTATTGCTTCCTGCTCCACCAAACGAGCGAACCGCGCTGAACTCATTAACTGGCTTAGCGACATTTGCTGAGCAGCCTTAACCCGATCAAGCGATCCATTGGTTTCGATACGGCGCAGAATTTCCGGCTTCAACATCCAGGTCGGCGAGGCAAAAACGTTATCGCTCAGGAATTTAACGGCTTCCGCCTGTCGCTCTTTCGAAATCGGAGTAAACAGCACTCCCTCTTGACCGATATGTTTTTGTTGAGTCTGGAACCCGCCGACGATCGCGGCAACGTGTCCCATCTCCAATCGCCATTGCCCGATCATATCGCCGTAAATCTCTTCCAGATCGCTGTACGGCTCGCCTTTTTGCGTAGTCGTCGCCGTCAGCAGCAAGTCGGCAACTCGTTTCAGATTCTTCAAGCCCAACTCGGAAGCTTTGACGGCATCGGCATCGCCCACGGCCTCGGTCAATTCGCCGGGATCAGCTCCACGCGAACGTGCGGTAGAAAACCGAAGATAAGGCTTGGAGTCTTGTTGGCGTGCCCATTCATCCAGGGTTTTACTTTCCTCTTCAGTAGATTTCGCGCCTGGAATTGGCTTGTAGCCCCACATTGTTGCCCACTTGTCATAAGGTCCAATCTTGGGAATTAGGTCTTCGACGGGAACTTTGTCTTCGGGTTGCACAACGTAATTGAACCGTGAATAGTCCATCAGAGTCGGCGTATGCCCCATCTCTTTCAACCATTTAGCGTCACGGATTTTTTCAAAGGGATACATCGAACTGGCTTTCATATTGTGCTGAAAACCAAGGGTGTGGCCGACTTCATGCGCCACCACAAAGCGCAGCAATTCTCCCATCAAATCGTCTGGGAAGGGAAACTTGTGCGTTCGCGGGTCAAGCGGACCAACTTGCGTGAAGTACCACGATCGCTGCAAGTTCAAAATGTTGTGGTACATCTGAATGTCGGATTCCAGAATTTCGCCCGTGCGCGGGTCATGAACGTGCGGCCCGGATGCGTTTTCAACAGTCGAGGGCAGCCAGCGCACAACGGAATAGCGCGCATCTTCGGGTGACCAGTCGGGGTTTTCTGTCGGAGCATCTTTCGCCAAAATCGCGTTTTTGAATCCGGCGGCTTCAAATGCGGGTTGCCAGTCTTCAATTCCCTGCTTGATGTATTTCACCCACTTGGTCGGTGTGGCAGGATCAATGTAATAAACAATTGGCTTGATTGGTTCGGACACCGCCGCATTTTGATCTTTCTTTTCCAGTCTCCAACGAGTGATGTAAGTTCGCTGTGGCGCGCGGTGCTCATCTTTGCCGTAATCCATCTGGCGAACCGTGAAGTAACCGACACGTTCGTCAAATTCACGCGGCATCATGGGATTTTCCGGCAGTTTGACCATCGAATAATGCATCACGACGGAAGCGCTTCCGGTTCCCATGCCAGCTCCCAGAAAAGGATTCACTGGCCCCTGAGCGCCGCCTCCCGCCAAATCAGCCGGATTGCTAAAGGTATGCGTCGCTTCTACTTCGATATTCGTCGGAAAAGAAACAACCCGTTCAATAAAAGATCGCGAAGCATCAAAAATTCGTGCGCGCAATCGCGTCTTGGCGCTGAATTCCGTGACTTCGGTGCTGAACAAGCTGGTCACATCAATGACAACTGAATCATCTTTGCCCAGGGCTTCAATAAAAAACGATTTGATGATCGCGTCGTTGTTGGCCGCCTGCACCGCCTTGGAAATCGGCTGCTTGGAATCGGCAACAACATCGTAAGAGATGTTTCGCAGAAAAACCCGGTTGTTGTAACGCTCCCACTTTACAACCCGATTTCCCATCGCCTGCCCGCCATAGCCAACGCCGAGCGTCGTTTTGGCGATCTGGCTGACCCACAAAAATTCCTTTCCCAGTTCCTTCTTTGGGATTTCGTAATAAACCTTTTCCTTAATTTTGTGGACCGTGAAAACACCATCGTCAGATTTGGCATCTTTGGTGATTACTCGATCGTAAGGCCTGATTTCTGGCTCGCGGCTGCCAAGCCCCGGAAATCCTGCCGGACGGTCTTGAGCTGTTGCTGGCGGAGCGCCGCCTGTGGGCGGGTCTTGTGCCAAAGCCAACGTGCTCGCAAAAACAAACAAGCTCAGACAGAGCATGCTTTTTTGGCAAGTATTGAACAGTCTATTCATGTAGGTGACTCCTCTAAATCGTAATTTTGGTTCTGTGGAATTGCTTTGCGATCACTCAAGCGGCGATCGTGGCCGATGCCATCATTTCAGCGGAACAGAGCCGCTATTGTGCGGCCATGCAATAATACCAGTCCCGGCCATTAACGGTTTCAGTTTTCTGTTTCCAGGGCGGCAAATTCACTGCTTGTTCTTCAATCCGGTGTCTTGCTATTCTCTTTTCGCGAAAAATTCACAAGTAAAGAAATGAC
>CAYLJQ010000820.1:0-3280 GCA_964383955.1 uncultured Heliomicrobium sp.
CCGCAGCCAAGATTTTTTTTTATTCCCGGTGAGGGAAATATCCATAATTTTGCGGTTACTTGATTGGGCGGATTTTCTATACTTCCGGAATTATCGAGAAAATTTTTCACTAAATTTAGAAGTGCGTTAACCCCTGTCACTACCAAAATCCAGCGTTCCTTACCCTGATTTACGTTTCGCTGGTATTTCTGACGGTAAGAAGCAGTAGCCATATCCGAAAGCATCTTCTTTCGGAAGCAGTTTTCAGTGATTCATCAACAATCCCTTTCCAGCAAGAGCTGGAATTTCACGTTGTAACGCATCAACCATCGTCCCTCTTCCGTTTTGCCGCAAGCCTATGGTTTGGCTTGGAGCAAGCGAATCGAGAACAACCACCCAGAAAGGAGTTTTCCAAATGGCTCAAGTAATCATTGACATCATTTGCTCCAGCCCATCCCAAGCGACCTTTTCCCCGTCCCCGATTGATGTTTCCAGCGGCGACCAGATTACCTGGCGCAACAACGATACGCGCCCATCCCTGCAACCGCTGAATCCGGACCCGGATCCGCAAGCGCACTGGCCCGCGCCGGTTGGCGGACGCGATACTGACTGGTTGCCGGAACGGATTCCGGGCAGGCCGCCGGGATTTGACCCGCCGATGTCACAGACAGTTGTTTCTTTCAACGTCGGCAGCATTCCGAAAGGCACCAACCAAGTATTCCAGTATCGCGATGCAACCGGAAACACTACGGCGATAGGGATTATCCGAGTGTGGAACCCTGCTCCGCCCCCGCCCGCCGCTCCCCCCGTTTTGGCTGATTAACCCCAGGAGGAATGTATGACGAAATCTGATGAAAAACAGAATCTTGACCTAACCGGCGTTGCTGTCACACCGGAACAAACAGGCTTGGAATCACTGGCGCAGGCAACCGCGCCTGAACAAACGGAAATGAGCACGCGCCGTGATTTTCTGGGCCAGACACTGGCCGCAGCATCGGGCATTGCACTATCGAGTTTGCTTCCATCCGCAATGCCAGAAGCCGCAGCGCAAACGTCGGCCTGCCCTCCCGCAGGCTCTACCCCGGATTTATTGCCAATCGGCCAGATCACCAGCCAGGGCGGCAGACTACAGGCAATTATGAGAGTCAGGAATGAGGAACGTGTGGTGCCCGGCATTACCGTTCCCGCCGGACGTAAAGGGCCGATGCTTCGCTATTTCGCCGGCAGCCGTCAGGATGGAACGCAAGCATGGCCTGGAACCGCGCAAGCAGGCCGACCCGTGCCTGGGCCGACGCTGGTTGCGGAAGTGGGCGACGTGGTGCAAGTCGCCCTGCTGAATCAAACCAGAGTCAGAGATTTCAATGGCACGCTGGATCAGGCAGAGACAGGACAAAATAGCGCCTCCGGATGCAATTCATCCAACCAGGTGACAACTCCTGGAAGTTCCGGAACCAATATCTATCCAGGAAATTTCGATGCGTTTCCGAACTGCTTTCACGCTTCCAGCACAGCCAATTTGCACTTTCATGGAACGCACGTTACACCGGAAGCGACGGGAGACAACATTCTGTTCGGCGTGCGCCCGAACGACAGAATGAACGAACAGCAAGCCCTGGCCGATCTTCGTGCCGTCTTTAATTCCTACGACCCAAACCATCCCTGGCATTCGTGGAACGACTTTATCAAATCGCCAGCAGCACAAGTCTGGTGGAAGAAGCAACAAGAAGCACTGGCCACTTACGACAAGACCACGCAATGGGGAAGCAGGTTCGGACTGCCCGACGGAACCAATCCGCCGGGAATCCCCGACCAACGGTTGACGACTGCCGACAACCAGGCTATCGCTGGCGGTGAATGGCCACCCTGGTTCATCGGCACGTTCCCCAATTGCTTCAAGATTCCAAAATTGCCAGTCAACTCGCCCGGCACACCCAACCAGATGATGGGCCAGGCACCGGGAACGCATTGGTATCACGCCCACAAACATGGTTCGACGGCGCTGAATCTGTTCAACGGATTGGCGGGCGCGTTCATCATCCGCGACACCAGCCCCGATGGGTATGACGGGAAATTGCAGGCGGTTTACGGTGGGCGATTGAAAGAAAACATTATCGTCTTTCAGGAAATCACGGATTCCATCGGCCTGATGGGCGGAGCGACCAGGGTGCTGCTGGTCAATGGCCAACAAACTCCGACGATCACCATGAAACCGGGAGAGGTTCAGCTCTGGCGCATGCTGAATTCCACTGTCACCAAGGCGCTCACGCCGCAGATTGCTGCGGTCACAGGCTCCGTGGTTCAACCCTTCAAAAACATCATCCAGGACGGCATCGGATTCAGCCTCAAACAGATTGCCCAGGACGGCGTTCAATTCCACTGGAAAAACGTTGATGGCAGTTCCGCAGGAAGTCAGTTCGGCCAACAGAACGGCACCGCGACGATCACGATGGCCCCTGCCAATCGCGTTGACCTGCTTGTCAAAGCGCCATCAACCACAGGGTGTTATCAGTTCGTGCTGATTACTCCTCCCTCCGGAACAAATCCTGCAAAGAACCAGGTGTTGTTCTACATTAACGTCACAGGATCGGCGGTTAGCCCGGCGATGAATCTTCCGGCCAGCGCCAATGATTTTCCGACGCAACCAACATTTCTGGCCGATCTCGATCCGGAAGATGTTCGCGTTTCCCGGATCGTCAAATACGCATGGGAAGACGGACGCACCGGCAGCGGGCGCCTTCCGAAAGGCCAGGCGAACGGCGCGCCTCCCTCTTTCACAATTGATGGAGAGAAGTTTAGCGGCGAAGTAAAAAACACGATGCATCTGAACGAAGTGGAAATGTGGACGATCACCAACAATTCGGCTGGAGTGCGGCATCCGTTCCACATTCATCAGAACCCGTTCCAGATTATCGAAATCTTCGATCCGACGCAGACTGTGGGACCGGTTCAGCTTCCGGGTCCCTGGATCTGGTGGGATAACTTTGCCCTTCCGCCTGCCTCGAACACGAACCCGGATGGAACACCGCGCAAAGATGCGAACGGCAATCAGATTTACGTCAGCGGTTACATCAAAATGCTGACGCGCTTTGCCGACTACACGGGCAAATTCGTCAATCATTGCCACATTCTTGGTCACGAGGATCGCGGCATGATGCAGTTGGTGGAAGTTGTTTCCAATGCCAGACCGCTTATCAAGCATCACTGATTGGAAATCGAAGTAATTCGCGTGTGGGGCAGGTTCCGAATCTTGCCTTTACCCACATTTTTTCCAGTTTTGTTGTTCCTGCTTTTGGCCCTGAAA
>CAYLJQ010000821.1:0-3279 GCA_964383955.1 uncultured Heliomicrobium sp.
CTCGTCATTGGTGCTTTCAACAGCCGCTACTTTGCTACGCTTTTGCTGCCATTCCAGAATTTGTGTCTTCATCTTCTCCAACTCCTTCGGCAACCTTGTGCTCTTATCAATCCAAGCTAATTTAATTTGGTCAAGGGTTAAATAACGCGCCCGCTCCAAGCTGGCACCGTTAAGCTTTGTACCGTCAAGGCTTGTCCCCCTAAAACTAGCCCCCTCAAGTTTTGCACCATCAAGGCTGGCGCCGATAAGCTTTGCGTTTGAGAAATTCGCACCAAAACAATATCCTAAATCCAAGTTAGAATTATTAAGGTTAGCACCTAAGAAGCTTGCCTGACGAGAATACGCACGGAAGAAACTCGCGCCAGAGAGGAAAGCGTTGGTAAAATTAACATCCCCGAGGCTTTCACCAGCGAAAGTCACACCTTGAAGAAACGTGCCAGCGAGAAAGGCTGAGGTTGGAAATGTATCTCGTGGCCTGCCATACGCAGCATTTACACGAGCGATGTATTGATGGAAATCTTCATTGTATCCTTCCTTCAACTTTAAGCCCCCAGGAGCAAAAAGTACGAAATCATTCTTCCCGGATTTTATATCCTTTTGAAATTTTCGCCTTGGTTCAATCTCCACAAGCTCGGTTTTGCTCAACTCCCATCCCGTCCAACCATCTGCCGTGGCGATGTGGAAGTGAACCAGCGCGCAAAGCTCGCAAAGTCCCTCTCCCAAATGCGCATCCAGACTGAATGCGCTCTCCAATTCCAGCGTGTCGTCTTCGGGCACCGACTTTGGCGCGGCCCAACGGATTAGTTCTTCAACAAGGGAGGCTTCCACTGTTGATCCCTTTCGGCGGTCATTTTTAATTTGTGGTCGTAAATGCGCGCCATCCGCCCACCATTCCCACAAATCTGCCAGCACGTCGCGCAGCCACTTCCAACATTCAAAACCCAAAACCGGAGTTTGTAGACCTACGATAGAGCCTTTAGACAAGGGCGGATTCAATTCTGTTTTGGCGCGCGAAATCTCAATGGCAACTAACTGCCGCAAATGATCCAGCACATTTGGCAATAGCCATTGCGGAGCCAACAATTCCGCCAAGTCGCGAGAGAATGCGCGGCGCAAATCGCCTTCGGATTCTGAAAAATCACGCCAATGACGACGCTGCGGCAGATGTTCAAACTCTTCTACCTTCCATCGGCTGGCGTGTTCCTTCATCGTTTCGACAATGCATTCGGCAAACAAATATTCGCGGAAGGATTTATGCGCAAATTCGCAGCCCTGTTCCGGTTGACCACCTTTGAAATAAAAACTGATCATCAATCTGGACAGTGGATGATCTTCCGCAGTTTTCGTCTGTTGCTCAGCCCGCTGGTCTTTCTCCGGCGGAACACGCTTTTCCCATTCGGCCTGCGAGATGTGCTCTACACCCAACACAGACATTGCCGCCGCAGTCTGCCGCAACCGTTCGCGCAGCTTTAGACCAACTTCGCGCGCCTGCCGTTCAACTTCGTCTTGATCGTCACGAGCATCAATTGCTGCCTTTCCTGCCTTTTCGCAGGTCAGGTCAGTAAGCCGCCGGTAGAGCAGAGTTGGGTTGTTAACCATCTCGTTAATTACGGCTTGCTGCTGTTCCAACGGGCTTCCAACTTTCAAAACATCCGCCATTACACGGATCGTCAGATAGGCCAACAAGGGCAACCCTAAAACTTCCAAGCTGCTGGAATCTGACGCTCGGCCACGCTCTTTGACCTTTCCTTGTTCATCATATTTGGGTAAGGATTGTTTAAATGCTTGTTCGTATTTGGTGAAGGCTTGACTCAAAGTAGAATGATGCGGCACCAGCCACGGTTCCGGCTTCTCCACTTCAATGTAAGGCGGCGCCATCCCTACGGCATCATTCAAATCTTCTACAAACTTCCGCAACTGCTCCGGGCGAATCGAACGCATCGTCAGTACAGGTGTATCATCGTGCAAGAATTTACTTTCAACGACATCGGATGAAGGTCGTCCGGTCACAATGACACGAACGCGGGGCATCCGATTGGCATCAAGCAATTCCCTTCGTACCTGAAACAGCATTTCGCTGACCTTTTCTTTGAAGGTCTTGCTGTCCGACATCTCGAGTTCGTCCCATCCGTCCAGAATTACCACGTAACGGCACAACGCACGTTCACCGCCATAAGGTGTTTTGAAAATCTCGCCCTTCAATAACAAGTCGTCGGGGCGGTCTATCGGCAATTCAGCTAACCGTTCTTCGTCAGCCAGTTCAATGGCTTTATTCAGTGCATCTATCAGCGAATCAGATAGTTGCAGTCGTTTCAGCCGGATACGAATCGGATGAAAGCCTTTCGACCACAGTTCAGCGCACAACCGCAATGTGAACGAAGATTTTCCCGCTCCGGCGACGCCTTGAATCACTATCGGCTCATTGAAGGTTTTGTCATTGATGAAGCCCATCACTGTTTCGAGCAGGTTGTGCCGCCCGCCGTAATTTTCCGAAAACGGATCACAGCGTTCAGTTCTACCGTCGAACGGTTCACCTCGGCGGGCATCTCTTTGTCCGCGAATTTCTCGCCACCTCAACTTGCCACATTCGGTGTCCACATAAATGTGTTTCAGCGCGTAAGGCTCGCGTTTAAACAGAGGTTCAGATTCGTATTGGTCACGTTGATATTTGGCGTGGATTTGCAGCGCGGCCAGCGAAGCTTGCCGTCCACCGTCGAGATCCATCCAGTCTTTGAACGGCGCAAATTTCTCAGCGGTCTTTTTATTCGTCAGTAGCCATTCAAGATTTTTGATAAATCCATCATGCGTGTCATCGAAAACCTTCCGCCATAATCCTTCGTCAAACCCACCGCTTTGCATCATCAACGTGTAGAGGATTTCATCTGCGCGGCGAACAAAGGGATGCTGCGATGCGCCTCGAATAGTAAAAGTGCTGAGATCCGCTTCTTCCGCAGGCGGTAAAGCGCGGATTCGTTTCGCAGCTTGGTCATCCATTTTCTTGGCCGCTTGATAGCTAATAGCCGAAGTCCAATGCTTCTCTATGGCTTTGGCGACTGCTTGTTGGTAGGCCAACGTACAAGCCACAGCCCCAAGCTCATACGGGTGAGTTTGGGACAGCCATTTGTCTAGCAGTTTGATGGCAATTTTCAGAATTGGCACTTCTTCGCCAATGTCTTTTAGCCACGGAGCGGCGGCAGTAAGTGCTTTCAACCAATCACTATCACCTTTCAATAGGTCGGCTGCATCACTCAAGTATTCGGTGATCGTCTTTGCTTCACC
>CAYLJQ010000822.1:0-3254 GCA_964383955.1 uncultured Heliomicrobium sp.
GGATTTCTAGCTTCAGGAATTATCCGGTGCGTGCGTGCTGGCGTCTTGGCGACGCTGTGTTCGGGAATGGTTTCGTTATCACTGGGGAATCCGCAATCCACAATCCGCATTCCGCAATCGAACAGTCTAGGCAATTCCTACATCCACAAAGTTCACGTCAGCGTCGCGCAGCTTGAATACAACCAAAAATCGCAATCGGTTGAAATCACGGTGCGGGTTTTTGCCGATGATCTGGAAAACGCCGTCAGCCAGCATGCAAAGCGGCCTGTCAAAATAGATCCTGCCACAGCAAACAAAGATAAACGCGTAGGCGAAGCGATCCTGGCGTATTTGCGCAACAGCTTTGAGCTGAAGTCGAAAACCGGCACTCCGGTCAAACTCACCTGGATTGGAATGGAATGGCAAGTGGATATGTACTGGCTTTATGTAGAAGGGAAATTGCCTGCAATTCCCGCTCACGCCAATGGGCTGGACGGCGCACAGCTTAGGAATAAAATTTTCTGCGATCTGTTTGACGATCAGGTCAACATCGTCAACACCAAAATCCATGAAAAACAGGTTGGGTTAATGTTTGAGGCAAAAGACGGCTTCAAAATTATTACAGACCGTGTTATCTCTAAGTCGAAATAGTTACTGGATCGGCGATGAATGGCGTTGGCTGCTTATTCTTTCCAATTTAGACCCTACACAAAAAAACAATGCGACACGAAATCCTTTTTTCCGGGTCGTATCTGTCCAGCACCTGCTCCGCCAAACTGCCGTTTCAGGCAGTGAATGACTCACCGGTTTTTCAGGGGAAACTCTGCAATTTCAGTGAAACGTCCAGGCTGAAATTGCGGGCATCTCCGAAAACTACTCCACGGACAAAAGGATTTCGCATCGCATTCAAAATACCCCGACTCCAATAAGAGCAGGGGAGTAAGGTTTAACGACCTCACTCAGTACCAAGCACATAATGCCGATCCTTAGCGTCCAAGTCCTTAATGCGGGTAAAAATCCCACTAAAATAATTGCTAGGGAGTTGCTAAGGCGGTTATGGTCAATCTGATCAAGCAGTTATATCGGTTCGAGCAGTTTCAAGTTGATGTCGCAAATCGGCTTTTATTACGCAATGGAGAAAATGTTGCGCTTGCTCCGAAGGTTTTCGATCTGCTTTTGTTGCTGGTTGAACGGTCCGGGGGTGTGATTGCAAAAGAAGAGTTGATGCAGTTGCTTTGGCCCGACACATTTGTCGAGGATAACAACCTGACGGTTTCCATGTCGGCTTTGCGTAAGGCATTGGGCGAGAGCAAAGACGGAATGAAGTTCATTGAAACCATTCCACGTCGAGGCTACAGATTCATTGCTCCTGTAAGTAAGGGAGAAGAGGCTTCGCCGCCGACAAAACGGCAAACGGAATCGGTTTCAGCCTTGGCTGTGGTTGAACCTGCTGAAGATGAGGAGCTATCCGCTGACATTGATTTTTTGCCTGCACCCGCAGATCGGCTCAGTCGCAGTTGGCCTGTCTTTCCCCGGCAGCGGTTTTTGGCTGTCGGAGGATTGTTGCTCATCGCGTTTGTGGCCGGAGTATTTTGGTGGGGAAAACGTTCGGGGACGAGTTCAGGCGAAATTCATTCCATCGCAGTGTTGCCGCTCAAACCGCTGAGCGAGGAAGCCCGTGATGAATTGTTAAGTCTGGGAATGGCTGATGCTTTGATTACCCGCTTGAGCAACACTGGCAAAATTGTGGTTCGGCCAACCAGCGCAATTGCCAAATACAATCACCCGGATCAAGACCCTCTCGTTGCGGGGCAGGATTTGGGAGTGGACGCTGTTTTGGAAGGGCGAATTTTGCGCGATGGGGATCAAATTCGCATTACCGTTCAATTGTTGCGCTTGCCTGCCGGCAATGTCATTGGCGCTTGGGAGTTCGACGAGAAGTTCACCAACATTTTGTCGCTGCAAAAAGAAATTTCCGAAAAAGTCGCTTTACGACTGACGATCAAGTTGAATGAAGCCGAGCGAAAGTTGCTGGCCAAGGATTACACTGAAAACGCAACAGCTTTTGAAGCTTACCTGAAAGGCCGTTACTTCTGGAACAAACGCGCCCCGGACAGTTTTCCCAAAGCGATTGAGTATTTCAATCAGGCCATCGAGCTTGATCCAACATACGCGCTGGCTTATGCCGGACTTGCCGATACCTTTGTTGTGATGGCGACTCCATACGTGTCGTTAAACGGCAGAAAAGGAACAAATTACTGGGACAAGGCAAAGGCCGCCGCATTAAAAGCTCTGGAAATTGATGAGTCTCTGGCCGAAGCGCATGCATCACTCGGCGCGGTTTACGCTTCCGGAGACGATGCTGCCGCTCACCGCGAATTTGACCGCGCGATTGAGCTAAACCCGAATTACGCGACGGTTTATAACTTTTACGCTGTTTGCCTGATTGGCGATGCCAAGCTGGAAGAGGCGTTGGTCAAAGTTTCAAAAGCGCACGAGCTTGACCCCTTATCGGTTCCGATTGTCACCAGTCACGGAATCGTTTTGTGCCGGTTGCGCCGACCGGACGAAGCCATTGAGCAGCTTAAAAAAGCCGAAGAACTGGATCCGAATTTTGCCCGGCTGCATTGGGGTTTGGGGCTGGCGTACGAACTGAAAGGGAATTTCGACGAAGCCATCGCCGAATTTCAGAAAGCCGTGAAACTGTCGAACGGCGGTATTGTTGCGCTGGCCAGTCTGGGACATGCCTACGGCATGTCAGGCCGCCGGGTTGAAGCGCAGCAGGTGTTGACGCAGATTTTGGAAAAAAACGAAAAAGAAGAAAAGAATCCTTACTACCTGGCTGCGGTGTATGCAGGAATGGGCGACAAAGAAGCTGCCTTCGAGGTGCTGGAAAAGAATCGCGGGAATTACGCGGCTGGGCTGCTGAAAAACGACCATCTTTTTGATTTGCTCCGCTCCGACTCTTCAAGGTTTCAAGCACTTTTGCAGAAGTAGACTTTGAATCAAATCACTTCTGCCAGCCGAAATGCGTCAATCTCGTCTTCACCAAATCCCAGTCCTAGCAGAACTTCGTGAGTGTGTTCGCCCAGCGTCGGCGCTCTGTGGCGAATTGCGCCTGGCGTTTCTGACAATTGCACAGGCGTATTTGATAGCGGGATCGCTTTGATTCCATCGGGATATTCCGTGAATTTGAACAATCCGCGCGCTTTCACCTGCGGGTCGTCAAACACTTCGCCAAGCTGGAAGACCTTTCCGCAGGGAATGCGCGCTTC
>CAYLJQ010000823.1:0-3253 GCA_964383955.1 uncultured Heliomicrobium sp.
CCGTGACACCACTCAGGGCTGCCGCAGGAACGGTGACCTGCCCTTCGAAGTTATAACCCCAGGCGATGACCCCGCCATTTTTCAGCGCCAGACTGTGAGAGTCCCCGGCGGCAATCGCCGTTACGCCGCTTTGGGCTGCAGTGGGAATGGTTGTCTGATTCTGGCTGTTGCTGCCCCAGCCAATGACTCCACCGTTCTTCAAAAATAAGCCATGAAAGTCCCCGGCGGCCATGGCTGATACGCCGCTCTGGGCCGCAGCGGGAATCCCTGACCCAAGTTCGCCCCAGGCGATGACCCCGCCATTTTTCAGCGCCAGGCTATGATTATAGGCAGCGGCAACCGCCGTCACGCCGCTCTGGGCTTCGACGGGAACGTTTGTCTGGCCGTTCAGATTATAGCCATAGGCGTACACCCGACCGTTTTTGACTACCAGACTGTGATAGGCGCCGGCAGCCATGGCCGTTGCGCCGCTCCGAATATCATCGGGAATGCTCAACTCACCGAAGGAATTAATGCCAAAGCTAAGGACTTTATAGCTGATTGCCGACGACGACACCGACAGCGTAAGAGCCGCATTGGTTGTCAGTCCACAATTGTCGGTGGCACGGATTGTAATGGTGTGATTGCCCTGTGGCCCTGCATTGATGAGAGAAACCACGCCGGTCGAGTTATTGACTGAAATTGTTCCCGTGTACGTTCCTGGCGACTGCACGACAATGGATGCGATGCTGCCGTTGTCAACAGGCCCAATTGAAGGGCCGACCGTCGTCGCGCCGCCGGGCGTCACCGTAGCCGCCGTGTACGCCAGAGTCGGCCCGGTATTTGCCGTAAGGTTGATCAGCAAATCCCCAGTGCCCGTCAGGCTGCCATCCGAGACCAGAAAACGTACCGTGCCCGAAGTCGCCGTGCATGATGTGCTGATCATCGCGGTGATTGTGCCGTTGGTGTTCGTGATGCCGGAAACGGTGATGCCGGTAGCACTGCCGCCCGTGATTTGCGTTACGGTTAATGAACCTGCCGCCGTTTGCCCGTCAGTGACAGTACCGACATTCACAGATGTGCCTGCAGAACTGCCGAGCTGGCGGCTGATGACAGCGGCGGGCGTAAAGTTCGGCACTGTATTGATGAGGACGTTGGTCAGCGCAAAATTGACAACGGCGGAAACTCCCTTTGCGTTTGCCGCCACGTTGTAAGAGCCGCTGATGCCATTCGCTGTAACGGTTCCAGTCGTGGCCGCGCCGTTGCTGATAGTTGCCGGATTGCCTGTCAATGTGGCGCTTGCACCGCTTACAGGCGGCGTGAAAGTGACTTGCCCGCCATTGACCGGTTCGCCGGAACCGGTTGCTGTGATTGTGACTGAGAGCGGATTCGGAAACGCGGTGTTGGTGCCGGTGGACTGGTTGTTGCCGCCCGCAGCGGTCAGCGTGAAACCGCGCGATTCAAATGCGCCGATGTCCACGACACTGCCTGTCTTGCGCGGGAAACCTGTTCCTCGATGATCGGTGACGAGCGGCGTGGACAAACAGCCACCGCTTTGGACGACACAATCTTCACCTGCATCAATCGCCGGACTGCCTGGAAGCAAGGCGTGTGTCTGGGTCGCCCCGCCGTAATTTGCCAAGGAGGCAAGCCGCGGATTCACATTCAGAATGTTGCTGAAAGGATCGCCGCCGATGCTGACGCCGCTGCTGTTTCCGATCAGGTTGTTTCCGGCAGAGTTAAGCGAGCCATAAATATCCTGACCCAATCCCGTCGCGGTGTTTCCGGCGATGATGGTATTCCTGGCTTGCAACAGCCCACTGATCGCTTCAATGCCGCCTCCATTGGCCGCCGAATTGTTCGTGAGCGTGCAATTGTTGAGGATCGAACTGGCAGAGCTGTTTCCGTAAATGCCGCCACCCGATCCCGATGGAGCTCTATTGCCGGACAATGTGCTGTTCGTCAGGCCCAGGGTGGCTTGGTTGAAAATGCCGCCGCCGTTGGTGGCAGTCGAGTTGTCGTAAAGTGTGCTGCCTGTGAGAATCACTGTGCTCGCGTTCGCAATAGCTCCCCCAACGTTGGCCGAATTGCTGGAAAGCGTGCTGTTCAAGATGTTTACTAGGCCGGCAGTGATAAAAATGCCGCCGCCACTGCCTGTAGAAGAAGAATTGGCTGACAGCGTGCTATCCGTGATGGTCAAGCTGCCCTGATTGTAAATGCCGCCGCCGCCGTTGGTGGCTCTGTTGGTGGAGAGCCGGCAGTCGTTCAGGGTCAAAGTGCCGCTATTATTGATGCCGCCTCCAGTGGTGGTGCTGTTCCCGTTGGCAATTGTCAAATCGTTAATTGTTACGGTGTCGCCGCTAGTGATGATGAACACGCCGTTCGCGTTATTGCCTGAAATGGTCAACTGCGGGGATCCTGGCCCCTGAATGGTCAGATTTTTGGTAATGCTCAGTGCGCCGCTATTCAGTGTGATCAGGCCGCTGACCGAAAAGCTGATGGTGTCGCCATCCACTGCTTTTGCAATTGCATCGCGCAAGCGGCAGTTCGTCGCATGAGGGCAATTTGCGGTATTTGCCGTGCCGTCTCCCGTGCTTGTCACAGTGATGGTGGCCATCGGCGCCGCAGTCGCCGGGATTGCCACCTTGCTGGCCGCTGCCGGAAAAATCAGTTGCTTCAGCTTACCGCCGATCTGCTTCAGCCCCTTCCCAGCTTGTTCGGAGGCCCAACCTTGCTGTTGCCAAAACCCAAATCCACAGACAAGACTCAGGACAAGAACCAATCCAATCATTCGAACTGTTTTGTTCATCGCTATACTCCTTTAGGTTGGCAAACTGCTGCGTATGGGGCAGAAAGAGGCCAAGTCGCGGGAGTGGCGATCAATTGCCACTCAGCGAACCTTGACCCAATGCCTGATTTGTTTTTGCAGTAAGAGGCTAGCCTTAACTTGAGCGGCCAGATGGTTGCCGCGGTTCTTTGCCGTCCTCATTGGTTAAGGCGTTGTCCGACGGCGAAAATGCTAACGGGGAAAAAATATTTTTTGCTTCATTAGCGAAGGGAAGGAAGGCAAGTCATTTTTATGAAAATTGATAGGTTATCTGCGTAGGAACGACGAGGCGTGATCTGTTGACTAGGCTTTAGATGGCGAGAGGCTGCTGCCCATCCGCAAGATGGGCAGCAGCCTCTTTTCTGTCTCTGATTCTGACCTTGGCTTAGGGAGCAAAGAATCCGGAGATGTCTATGATCAGGTCGGTGGTGGAAGAGGTGAAGCGTT
>CAYLJQ010000824.1:0-3252 GCA_964383955.1 uncultured Heliomicrobium sp.
TCAAGGGTTATTACCTGATCACTTTTTCTGATCAAAACCAACACAGATCTAATGATTCGGATTCGTAATGGTTGTGAGTTAAGTGCAACTTTGGGCGTCTAGAAGCCGATAGCTTACGGTTTCACTGGTTTATTTTCAACATCTTCTTCTTCAACCATAATCAACCGATTGATCGCGGCAATAATTCCCAACCGCTGACGTTTGGCATTTATTTGCCGGGTCCAACTGCAAAAGAGCTGATTAATCTGATTAGGCGTTTCGGCAATGCTGAGTGTCACGCTGTCAAAATGCACTGTCGCGTCTCCTACCACAGCGTCATTTGCCAAAACCTGCAATCTGATCAAAGGGCACGCAGCACCTCGCCGAAAATTCGCCGTTAGATTTGATTGCGTGATGCTGATTGGCACTTCCGCTAATTTGCGACTGGAGGATTGGGCTATTTTTTGCCGCACATCGTCAGGTAGCCGATAAACCAATATCCCTGTTAAAGAATCGTCTTCATTCGCCTTGACCACAGTCAAAGTTGCTACGCCAAGCATTGATGATGTTGAACCATTACTCAGCTTTAGATTTGCCGCAATCTGCTTGGGCGCGGTTGTAAAAACCACCAAAGGCTTGGCTTGATCCACCAATAACAATCGTGCGTCCTCGCGTGTGCCAGTCCATCCGGCCAGGCAGGCGAAAAGAAGCAGTTTGCTTGCAAAATTATGGTTCATCTCGCAATGTGGAGTGCGACGGGAAACGCATTGGTGATGGTTTTGAAAGTTGATTGCGCCGTTACAGTGACAATGAGGTCGGCTTGCATTCAACCAGAGATTCGAATCGGCCTTGCCGAAGTTCATGAGCTTGCGGGAAATAACATCTCAATATTTGATGCGCCCGTCGAAAATTTCCCAGTGAGTCTAACTTTCGCACCGGGCGCATCATCGCAAACTCTTGCCTGCTAACGCCAACATCCGGCTGGGGTTTCATTATTTTTTCCCCTTTGAGTTTGGCAAAACTCCAAACGGACATGATCACAGCCAGGAGTGTTGGCCTGACTGTCACTGAAACCACTGAGAAATGACCAAAAAGATTAAGTCGTTGAACAGCCAACTCCGGATTGGAGTGGACACCGGAGGAACCTTCACAGACTTCATCATCGCTTTCAAAAATCGTCAGCTTTCTTTCAAAGTTCCTTCGACTCCGTTTGCGCCCGCGCAAGCCATCCTGACCGGTCTTAACCAAGCGCTTGAGCTACTCTATGAAGAATTTGGAGATTTTTCAGAAGCAGAGATAGAAATTGTCCACGGCACGACCGTTGCCACCAACGCCTTGCTGGAACGCAAAGGCGCACGCACTGCCCTGGTGACAACCGCAGGCTTTGAAGACGTAATCGAAATTGGTCGCCAGGCGCGTCCCGATTTGTACAATTTGGCTGTAAAGCGGCCTCAGCCGCTGATTCCTGCCGAATTGCGATTCGGCGTCAAAGAGCGTGTTTCCTCCGAAGCCAGCGTCATTGAGCCGTTGACTGTTCGCGAACTGACTGCTCTGGTAAAAAAACTGAAGCACGCAGAAGTCGAATCCGTGGCTATTTCTCTGCTTTTTTCCTTTTCGAATCCGGACCACGAAAAAAGAATTGCTGAAGCTTTGGAGCCCTTGGGTATTCCCGTATCCGTTTCCCACAAAATTCTGCCGGAATATAGAGAGTTTGAGCGCACCTCGACGGTTGTCATTAATGCTTATCTGGCGCCGCGAGTCAGCGATTATCTTGGCGAATTGACCGCAGGGCTTTCGCGCAAATTAAAGCGGCAAGACGAAACCCCATTGCGAATCATGCAATCGTCGGGGGGTTCAATTTCCGCCGAAGTCGCTGCGCGCGAACCGGTTCGCACGATTCTTTCCGGACCGGCTGGTGGAGTCGTCGCAGCCATGCGAATCGCCGAATTGGCTGAAATCGGCGATGTCGTCACGTTTGATATGGGCGGAACTTCGACCGATGTGGCTTTATGCAAAGGCGAAGCAAGAACCACGAATGAAGCTCAAATCATCGGTTTGCCTGTTGCCGTGCCCATTTTGGATATTCACACCGTTGGAGCCGGAGGAGGTTCGATCGCGTATGTTGACGAAGGCGGCGCGTTGCGCGTTGGGCCTGAATCCGCCGGAGCCGACCCCGGACCTGCCTGTTACGGGTTCGGCACACGGCCAACTGTAACCGATGCAAATCTGGTTTTGGGCAGGTTTGCCGGTGGAGGATTGCTGGCGGGCGAAATGGCGCTGGATGAGTTCCGCGCCGCAGTTGTGCTGGATCGTTTGGCCGAGGATATGTCTCGCGCTTCATCAAAACTGGTCACGCGCGAACAAGCCGCTCTAGGCGTCATTCGCGTAGCCAATGCCAATATGGAACAAGCGTTACGGCTGGTTTCGGTTGAACGCGGCCACGACCCAAGATTGTTTTCGCTGGTCAGTTTCGGCGGCGCGGGCGGTTTGCATGCCGCAGCTTTGGCCAGCGCGCTCAGAATCCCGCGTGTGCTGATTCCTTCTTTTCCCGGCGCGTTTTCCGCACTTGGAGTTTTGCTGGCTGACGTGGTGAAAGATTATTCCCGCACTGTGATGCTGACGATTGAAGCCAACGGCGAATCAACACTACCACGCCGCACCGAGCGCGAATTCGCCGCGATGGAAAAGCAAGCCAAAAAAGATCTGCGCGCAGAGGGCTTCACGCCAGAACAAACGAAGCTGACACGCTTGCTTGCCATGCGGTACCGCGGCCAGTCCTTTGAACTTGAAATCGGCGCCAGTGAAGATGGCGAAACGGGCACCATTGCTCGATTTCATCAATCCCATCGCGAACGATACGGCCATGCAAACGAGCACAAAGCCGTAGAAATTGTCAGCGTTCGCTTGCGAGCTACAGGCATTACAGACAAACCAAAGCTCAAACAGGAAAAGACTTTTCGCCGTCATAAGGCCAAACCCGACCGCGAAGCGATGATCTGGCTGGGCGACAAACGCCGCAAAGCAGCAGTTTTCGAACGAGAAAACCTGCTTCCTGGCGCAAAACTCACCGCTCCGGCAATCGTGGTTGAGTATGGTTCAACCACTTTGATTCCATCCGGATGGCATGCATCGGTAGATGGCTGGCAAAACCTGATCCTCGAAGCTCAATAAGTCCATCAATCAAACTTCGGATATTTCCGGTGCCAGTCGGTCGCTTGTTGATACGCCTGAGCGACTCTGAGCGGAGCGGCTTCGTCAGACAGATTGCCGGTA
>CAYLJQ010000825.1:0-3251 GCA_964383955.1 uncultured Heliomicrobium sp.
ATCTCAAAATGGAAAACTTGCTGAATGGCTGACAGATGGCGGCGACATCGAACGCACCGGCTGGCAAAAGAACGAACATATCCTTTCCACAACTTCGGTCAAAAACATGAAGCTGTTGTGGAAAACCAAGCTCGACAATGAACCGCGGCAGATGCACAACCTGCTGCCTGTGCTGATCGCCAGCAATGTGACCACTGCCAACGGCCCGAAACAGATCGTGCTGGCAACCGGCGTCACTGACAACCTGTACGGACTCGACGCCGAAACAGGAGCGATTCTGTGGAAGCTTCGTTTCAAATCCGAATGGAATCCTCCGGCGGACGGCGGACGCGGCGCAGGCATTTTGTGTCCGGGCGGCATTACGGCGACGCCTGTGATTGGACCTGGCGACGCTCCCGGCAAATATATTGTTTATGCTGCGGCCTGGGATGGAACCTTGCGCCGCGTGGATTTGGCCACGGGAACTGAAATCAAACCGCCTTCCAAATTTATGCCGCCGAACGGCAAACCATACGCCCTGAACCTGCGCAACAACGTCATTTATGTTCACACGGCGCAAGGCTGCGGCGGCAATCCGAACATGGTGTACATCTACGATCTGGCAACGGACAAAGTCGGTTCGTGGGGGCCAGCAGGTGGCGGTATGTGGGGACGCACCGGCGGAGCGATTGATTCCAAAGGTGTGATGTACACAGGCACTGGCGATGGCCGATGGGATCCTGAAAATGGCGTTTATGGCAACGGCATCATCGGCATTAAACAAGACCCCGTCACCAAAGCCGCCAAGCTGGTGGATTATTACGGCCCATCCAACGCCGAATGGTTGTGGAAACGAGACCTGGATATGCAGGTCAGTTGCGCGATTTTCAAATACAAAGGCAAAGAGCTGATGGTGGACGCGGGCAAAGAGTGCGTCATGTATTTGATGGACACGGAGTCTATCGGTGGTGACGACCATCGCACCCCCCTTCACCGCACACCACTGTATTGCAACGAAGAGGTCAACTTTGCTTCAGCGGGCGTTTGGGGATCATTGGCAACCTGGGAAGACGCCAAAGGGACGCGCTGGGTGTTGTCGCCGTTCTGGGGACCGAAGCATTCCAAATACAAAGCGCCAATTGAAAATGGTGTGGTCAAGAAAGGCGCTATCCTGGCGTTGAAAGTGGTGGACGATAAAAACGGCAAGCCGACGCTGACGCCAGCATGGATTTCGCGCGATATGGATCGCGCCGAACCGCCCGTCATCGCCAACGGCGTCATTTTCGCTTACGGCAGCGGCGAAGACACAGATCAGGCGGCTTATGACATCGGCCTGGCCTACAACCACGATTCGCGAAACCGGATCAAGAACTCCACAAAAGCCGTGCTGTATGCGCTGGATGCGCAAACGGGCAAAGAATTGTGGAACAGCGGCAACCAAATCGCTTCGTGGAGCCACTGGGGCGGATTGTCCCTGGCAAATGGCCGTGTATACATCAACACCTTTGACGGTTATCAGTATTGCTTCGGCATCGCAGGCGGAGCCGCACAATCAGCATCGAACCAGAAAGGAGGCCGCTAATGAAACGATTGGCAGCATCAATTCTCTTTTGCCTTTTACTTGCGATTAGCGCGCAAGCGCAACGAGCCGGCTTGGATTGGATGACCGACAATGCTGACGCGCAGCGTTCGGCCTGGATTCGGCAGGATGGAAAAATCAACAAAGACAGCATGCAAAAACCCGGCTTCGAGTTCCTGTGGAAAATGAAGCTGAAAAATCCGCCGAAACAAATGAATAACCTGCAGTCACCCGCAACGCTTGACCGGCTGATTGGGTATCGCGGGTTTCGCATGCTGGGTTTTATCGCGGGCAGCGATGACAATTTGTTCACGATTGACACAGACCTGGGTCGAATGGAATGGGAAAAACACCTGAAAGCAACGGCATCAACCGCGCCAAGTACGCTTGCCTGTCCTGGCGGGCTGACCAATGGAGTTGTTCGACCGGCATTGACGACAATTCCGGCTGCGCCGACAGCCGCAGCGGGCCCTGGACGCAACACGCCTGCAAAAAGCGCGGTCGGTGACCCAGGACAAGGCGCCGTTACGCTGGCAAACGTTCGTCCCAATCCGCCGCGTCCTGCAAACCCGGCCCCAAGCGCGTCAGCAAATCCGATGCTGGTGCAGCCCGGACGCGTCAATACGGCCAATTTGCCCGGCGGGCAATTGGGTGCGGGACCATTTTTGATTTACGCGCTGGCCAGCGACGGCAAACTGCATTCGATGCATTTGTCGAACGGCGCGGACTATCAACCGCCCGCACAATTCACTCCGCCCGGCGCAAATGCCAGCGGATTGATTGCGCTTGACCAGATCGCCTATGCAGTCACAACCAACGGCTGCAACGGCACAGCCAACGGCATTTGGAAAATAGATCTACCGACTAAAGAAGTTAAAAGTTGGAAAGGCAATGTTGCTGGTTCTGTCGGAATGGCCTTTGGCGGCGACGGCACGATTTACGTGACGACGGGAAGTGGCGGTGATAAACCAAACTCGCTGGTCGCGCTGGATCCAAATACGCTGGCGGAAAAGGCTTCGTTTTCGGCGGGCGCGCAGGAGTTTTCTTCTTCGCCCGTGGTGTTCAACCACAAAGGCAAAACGATGATTGCCGCGACAACCAGCAACGGCAGCATCCATGTTTTTGACAGCGAAAGCCTGAACGCGCCGCTCGCGTCTTCTTCCGCAGTCAAAGACTTCGCGCCAACTGCGCTGGCAAGCTGGCAGGACCTGAGTGGCACGCGCTGGATTCTGGCCCCGCATCATGGAGCGCTCCCCACTGGATTCACATCCGCAGGCGGTGCCGTAACCAAAGGCGCGTTGCTGGCGTGGAAACTGATCGAAGAAAACGGCAAGCTGACGTTGCAACCAGGCTGGGCTTCGCGGAATCTGGTTTCGCCGCTGACGCCAACGATCATCAACGGTGTCGTGTTCGCCACTTCCAGCGGCGAATTTCGTTCCGGCGCAACCGCAGCGCAACGAGCCGCCCGCTCAGTTCCCGCCGTTCTGTATGCGCTTGATGGCACGACCGGCAAAGAGCTTTGGAACAGCGGCAAGAGGATTACCTCCTTCGCTCGCAGCGGCGCGCTTGCAGGCAGTATGAGTCAGATTTACCTGACGACTTACGACGGCACAATTTACGCCTTCGGTTATCCGATGGAGCATTGATCCGAAAATCAAAAGGCAAAGCACCCGGGTTCTTTGCCTTTTGATTT
>CAYLJQ010000826.1:0-3248 GCA_964383955.1 uncultured Heliomicrobium sp.
GCAAAATTAAGGAGAGTAGTTATGAATGCTTTAGAACTGTTAAAAGAAGACCATCAGACCGTGGCTTCTTTGTTTGAACAAGCCGAATCCACTGAAAAGGAGTCGCAAAAGAAACGACTGTTTGAACAAATTGCCTCCGCTCTGGAAGCTCATACCCATATCGAAGAGACAATTTTTTATCCGGCCCTGCAGGAAGAGGAAGAGTTGAAAGACCTGGTTATGGAAGCGTTTGAGGAACACAAACAAGTCAAAACCCTCATTCGCGAAATAGGAAATTTGGCCGATGGCAGCGAAAAGTTCGATGCCAAATTGAAGGTGATGAAGGAAAACGTCGAACATCACGTTGAAGAAGAAGAAACTGAAATGTTTCCCAAGGTGGAAAAAGTCTTCGACGAATCCAAATTGGAAGAATTGGGGCAGCAGATGGAAGACGCCAAACTCAAGTTTGGAAAACAGCGTCGTTCAGCAAGTTCTGGCGCGCGCAAATAAGTGGCTGGAAGCTGAAATTCCACTGATACCGCCGCGCTTTCGCAATCTAAATTAGCTTGTGGGCGCGGCGGAAATCTGTTTATCGGTCTGGGTTGAGAGCATTCAACTGCCGTGTTGCTTCAACAAGGAGTGATCATCAATCAATGACGGAAGTAATAGGCTGGACCAGTTCGTTTATTTTATTGCTGACCATCGGCAAGCAGATTTACAAACAGTGGCAGGAAGAGTCGAGCGAAGGGGTTTCCAAATGGCTTTTTATTGGCCAAGTTGCGGCGTCTGCTGGCTTCGCAATTTATAGCTGGATGGTGGGCAACTGGGTGTTTGTGGTAACCAATTTCTTGATGTTGGTCAGCGCATTCGTAGGTTTGGGCATTGTGCTTTACCACCGCCGCCGACATGACCAAACGGCCTGAAAACTCTGCTATCACAGTAAAGTTTTCAGGCCGTTGGTTTTTACAAGCACCGACTAAAGATTTTTCAGCCAGATGTTGCGGATTTCCAATTTCATCGGCGCTCCGACGTGCATCTGAAACCCGATCAATCCTCCCATCGAACGTCCCGCTGGATCATCGTCAATCGCTTCTGAAAACAAGTTGCCATTGATGATGTGCGTCAGCCGATTGCCGCGCGCGATGATGTGATAGGTATTCCAATCGCTCACCTTGATCGTAGCCTTAAGCTCATCGGCGTTACGCAAGTTGGCAATGACGCGCTTTTTGTTGCCTGGCCCAACATGCACCATTTGCCCGCGTGGAGCTATAAATTGACGCCCGCGTTCCTCATACAAAAGACCGGTATAACGATTCTCAAAATCCATATCAGCTTGATACCCCTTGAGCACCCACTTGCCTGCGTCAGGCAATTCGATGCTGCGATATTGAATGCCGGTGTTGGTCGAGTTCATTTTGAGGTCTACTTTCAACTCAAAGTCGCCCGGCATGCTGCCGCGATAGATCAAAAACGTGTTGAGCTTGACCGGCTTTTCCGCTGTACTCTCGCCGATGATCGTGCCGTTTTCAGCGCGCCAGAATTGCGGATCGCCGTCCCAGCCTTTCAAGGTTTGGCCGTCAAAGATGGATTCAAATCCTGTGTGATCCTCAATTGCCAGAGCCTCAATGCCCGGCCCGCGACCTTGCCCGCCACCAGCAGGGCGCGGTTGCCCGCCTTGCGGAGGTGCCCCTTGTTGGGCAACGACTGCAAAAGTCAAAAGTGTCGCCGCAAACAAGGCGGCAGAAATTGCGATCAATTTTTTCATTGGGGTCTCCGTTGGTGCTGTACCGCGCGCGTGAGCAAGCAGTTGATGTGATTTCAGTCCGCCCGCTCAACGCGCGCAGTATTGATTCAGACTGTTTCCCACTGCCGAGTCTTCGCGGATTTCAGCACGGCATCGCACACTGCATCCGTCGCCAAGCCATCGCGGAATGTTGGCCCAACTTCTTTGCCTTCGCCGACGGCTTTCAGGAAGTCTGCGAATTGATGTGTGAAGCTGTGCTCATAACCGATCTGCAAACCCGGAACCCACCAATGGCTCATGTATGGATGATCGCCATCGGTGATGTGAACGCTGCGCCATCCGCGCAACTGGCCTTCGTCGCGATGATCGAAATACTGCAACCGGTGCAGGTCGTGCAAATCCCAAAATGCCGAAGCGTGTTCGCCATTGATTTCCAGTGTGTACAGCGCCTTGTGCCCGCGCGCGTACCTTGTTGCTTCAAACGAAGCCAGCGAACCATTTTCAAATCGGCATAGGAACAAACTGGCGTCATCAATGCCTACGGGTTCGACCTTGCCGGTCAGATTGTGCTGGCGCTCTTTGACGAAGGTTTCGGTCATCGCCACGACTTCTTTGATGGGGCCGTTCAGCCACATTGCCGTGTCAATGTTGTGCGCCAATAAATCTCCGGTCACGCCGCTGCCTGCGACAGAAACGTCCAGACGCCACAAACCTTCGCCGCCCTGCGGCAAATCCTGCGAAATCGTCCAATCCTGCAAGAACTTGGCGCGGTAATGGAAGATTCGCCCGAAGCGGCCTTCGTCCAGCAGATTTTTTAGCATCGTTACTGCCGGAACGCGGCGATAGTTGTACCAAACCGAGTTCGGGACCTTTGCGGCTTCAACGGCTTCGACCATGGCTTTGGCTTCAGCGGAATTCCGCCCCAGAGGCTTTTCGCACATGATCATCTTGCCTGCTTTGGCGGCAGCGATGGCGATTTCCGCGTGCGTGTCGTTGGGGCTGGCAATGTCAATCAGATCAATATCTTTGCGTTCGATCAGCTTACGCCAATCGGTTTCGATGGATTCGTAGCCCCAATTATCCGCAAACGACTTCACGCGGTCTGCATTACGTGCGCAGACGGCTTTGAGATTGACTTCGTACGGCAAGTCAAAGAAACGCCCGGCTTGCCGAAACGCATTCGAATGCGCGCGTCCCATAAAGCCGTATCCGATAAGTCCAATGTTCAAAGGTTTTTTGCTCATAGATTGTTAGGTGTTCTTCCAGTGACTAACGAGTGAATAGGTAAAGGGTTTTAGGAGCGACTACCAAAATACAATAAACCCAGAATTAGCGCGCCAGCGATAAAAGCGCCTTGTTCCTTATCTTGTTTTATTGTTTGAGCAATATCAAAAATCCGAGCTTGAATTTGTTTTAAAGTCGCTCCTCTCAAATCAAGTGCCTGAAAATGATTCAGCCAACCAGGAAGGTCTAAAATCGTAATGTCCCATATTACCGGGATTAGCTTTTTGTTTAGACCAAGAGC
>CAYLJQ010000827.1:0-3239 GCA_964383955.1 uncultured Heliomicrobium sp.
TCCAAGATTTGGCGTGGCAACCAACCGGCTAAAATGTGGGTAAAGGCAAGGTTCTAAACCTGACCGACCACTGAATACAAGCAGCTTAAATTGCCAAAGCAATTTCGCCTTGAATTGATTTCAGGAAGAGGGGCAAATCTTCTAACTGTTTGATCTCGCCTTTTTTACAAGCCTCCCAAAACAGATTGATGGTTTCGGTCGCGCTTTGTTCGTTGTCGTGCGTGCTAAGGCATACTGTGTCGTTTTTGCTGAAACTGACACAGCTTCGATATAGGCCAGTGCCGTATTGCCGGATGACGCAAGCGATGATTTGATTGCGGATAAACATTGTTTTCACTCCTTGATTGCATTGATAGCCTTGGTTGAAAGCAGGCGAATAGTGAAGCCATGAACTTCGCCTTCATCTTTCGCCTATGTCAAAAATGTCTTGTTGATTGTTGAAATGCGATGACTGATCGCGAAGGTGTTTACGTCCGAGAAAGGCTTCAGTTTCAAAAAAGTTTGGGTTGATTTGCTTCTGTTCCAATCCCCAAAATTTTGATTTAGTATGCGCCCGAAACACAGGCGTTCACCGCCACGAACGCATTCAATCCATAAATTGAACTCGCAACTTGAGTCCATCTTTCCAAAGGAGACATGTCCATGAAAGTCTATTCGACACAGGAAATCAGAAACTTGGGCATTGTAGGTCACGGCGACGCAGGGAAAACTTCCCTCGTCGCCGCAATGCTATTTGCCGCCGGTGCGACAAACCGGCTTGGCAAAGTTGATGACGGAACTACCACCACCGATTACGACGAAGAAGAAATCGCTCGTAAAGTCAGCCTGAACATTGCGACCGCCTACCTCGAGCATAAAGGAACAAAGATCAATCTGGTTGATACGCCTGGCTATGCTGCCTTTATCGCGCATGCCAAACCGGCGTTGAGAGTTTGTGAAACGGCGCTGTTCGTAATTGACGGGGTTAACGGAGTGGGCGTACAGACAGAAAAGGCCTGGGAATATGCAGACGAACTGAACCGTGCGCGTCCGCGCTTCATTGTGGTCAATAAACTGGACAAAGAGCGCGCCGATTTTGGCGCTGTCTACAATTCCTTGCGCGAAACGTTTGGCAATAGCTGCATCCCGCTGACATTGCCCATCGGATCAGAAAAGAACTTTCGCGGCGTAGTGGATGTCATTCACATGAAAGCCTACGAGTTTGACGCCAACGGCAAACCCAAAGAAGTGCCGATCCCGGAAGACGGGAAGGGGTACATTGACGAAACTCATGAACGATTGATCGAAGCCGTCGCCGAATCCGACGACACGCTGATGGAGCATTTTTTTGACGCAGGCACGTTGACCGACGAAGAGTTTTTAAATGGATTGAGACGGGCAATTATCAATAAAAACCTGACCCCGGTGTTTGTTGCTTCGTCGGCAAATATGGTCGGGATTACAACTTTGCTGGATGCGATTGTGGATTACGCGCCCAACCCTGCTGACCTTGGCGGTGTGAAAGCCCATGCTGGAGTTGACCCAACTTCGGATGACATCGTGCGTAACGTCGGGGATAGCGAATTTCCGGCGGCTTATGTATTCCGAACGGTTGTCGAGAACTTCGGCAAAATCACGCTCATGAAAATCTGGTCAGGTGTGATTAAGTCCGATGCGACGCTTCAAAACATTACCAAAGGATCGGCGGAACGACTTGGGCCGCTGCACGTGATGCAGGGCAAAACGCTGGAAAAAATCACGGAAGCGCATGCTGGAGACATCGTTGCCGTTACAAAGCTGAAAGACACCACGACAGGAGATTCGCTGGCGGACAAGGCTTCGCCAATTCTTTATGACCCGGTGAAATATCCCGAAGCTGCGATTCATTTTGCTATCGAGCCGAAATCGCGCGCTGATGAAGACAAGCTTTCCGGCGCGATTCATAAACTGGTCGAAGAGGACCCGTTGCTGCATTACACGCGCAACGCCGAAACCAAAGAATTCGAACTTGGCGGTTCCAGCCAACAGCACATCGAAACTGTTGTTGCCAAATTGAAGAATCGTTACCACGTCGAAGTCACGCTGCATCAGCCCAAGGTCCCTTACCGCGAAACTTTCAAAGGGAAAGTCGAAGTGCGTGGCCGCCACAAGAAACAAACTGGCGGACGCGGCCAGTTTGGCGATTGCGTTTGCATCTTCGAACCGTTGCCGCGCGGCGGAGGTTTTGAATTCGTGGACAAAATCTTTGGTGGTTCAATCCCAGCGAATTACCGTCCAGCGGTCGAAAAGGGAATTAGGGACTCTGCCGCCCGTGGCGCGCTTGCCGGGTATCCGATGGTGGATTTCCGCGTCGAACTCATTGATGGTTCGTACCACGACGTGGATTCCGATGATCTTTCCTTCCAAATGGCCGGCCGTAAAGCCTTTAAGGCGATGATTGAAAAAGCCCGGCCAACCTTGCTGGAACCGGTCATGCACGTCGAAGTCGTCGCGCCGCAGGAATACGCCGGAGACATCATGGGCGACCTGAACTCTCGCCGAGGCCGCATTCAAGGCATGGATACAAAAGGCCTTAACCAGATCGTTAAAGCCGAGGTTCCCATGTCTGAAATGCTGACCTATCCGCAGACGCTGAATTCAATTACCAGCGCGCGCGGCTCTTACCACATGGAGTTTTCTCATTATGACGAAGCTCCCGCGCTGGTTGTCCAGAAGATCGTGCAACAGGCGGTAGCCGAAGGACGAGTGAGGAAAGAAGAGGAAGACTAATCCGTTACTCATCCCAAATGAGTTGGCCTGCAAAAACAAAAGAGCCACAAGTTTCGCTTGTGGCTCTTTTGTTTTTGTCTGAAATAGGCACAGTCAACAGTACAGTGCCGTACTTAATTCTCTTTCAAACTTGCAACATTATCGGTCAACATCAGTTCTTCTTTTTGTCCGCCAAGCCTCAACCCAATCAGAACTTCTTGTCCGGATGTGTTTTTGGTCAGGATTTCATCCTGATCAAAATTCTTATCGTTCACCTTGACGCTTGCTTTTGCTGTGGCGATAACTTTTTTGCCATCACCTTCATCCACGACTTTCATCATTCCAGTTTCAGTGTTGTATTTGATGAGGTAGTAGCCTTTTTTCACCATTGTGTTTCCGATCATTACGTCCTGTCTGAATTCAACGTGTTCTTTCAAGAGCTTGTCTTTGTCGTCGGCCAATACAGCGAAACACATCAATGACAGAGCACAAATTGCAAGGATACTGGTTTT
>CAYLJQ010000828.1:0-3225 GCA_964383955.1 uncultured Heliomicrobium sp.
GAAAACCCAGTCGCGGTATCAGTTTCCGGGCGAGAAAGAAGCCGAACGCCCCATCAAATCAGTTCTGGTTTGCGGAGCCGGACCCGCCGGATTGCTCTTCACGCAGTATTTGCGAAACGTCATTGGCTTCGAAGGGCTGCTGATTGTCAGCGAACCCAGCGAAAAGCGGCGGCGGCTAGCCGAAGAATTTGGCGCGACGGGAATTGATCCGACAGCAACCGACCTGGTCGAAGCCGTCAAGGAGTTAACCAAAGGCGAGCGCATCAACCTGCTGATTGAATCTGCCGGGATCGCGCCTTTGTTCAAACAAATTCCCAGCCTGATTCGCAAACAGGGAACCGTCGTCCTGTACGGACACGGCCATCACGGAGTTGACCTGGGGGTGATGAACAACATTCAGTTCATTGAACCGACCTTGATTGCGCCGACTGGTGCGTCAGGCGGCTTCGATTCCGATGGCAGACCCAGCACCTATCGCCGCTCGCTGGAACTGATCGCTTCCGGCAAAATCAACGTTTCCAAAATCATTACGCACCACTACCATTCGCTGGCCGATGTGCCTGCCGGATTCGCGCAGGATCATTTCGGCGCTGATTTCATCAAAGGAGTTGCGGTTTTCAGCTAACGCCATGAATAAAACAAAATTGTCCATCATCGTCGCCCTTTCCCTTTTCGTCGTCCTCGCTATCACTGCTTGCAACAAAGGCGCAGGCAACAACGCTTCCGGCAAAAAGAAAATTGCCGTTATTCCCAAAGGCGTGTCGCACTTCTTTTGGCAAAGCGTCAAATCAGGAGCGGACACCGCCGGAAAAGACCTGGATGTGGAAATCATCTGGAAAGGCCCGGCTGTCGAAACGGACATTTCCGGCCAGATCAACGTCGTCGAAGACATGATCAACCGTCGCGTGGATGGCATTGTGCTGGCGCCTTCGCACGGAGATTCGCTGGTTCCGATTACCGAACGCGCACAGCGGGAAAACATTCTGGTGACAATTTTCGATTCCGGCATTTCGACTGAAAAATATCTCTCCTATGTTGCGACGGACAACCGCCAAGGCGGCGTGCAGGCAGCCAAGCGAATGGGCGAAAAGCTCGGCGGCAAAGGCAAAGTCGCCATCCTGGGCGTTAAGAAGGGCTCGGTTTCGACTGACGAACGCGAAGAAGGATTCCGCGATACGATCCTGAAAGAATTTCCCGGCATCACTCTGATTCCAGTTATCTTTTATGGCGAATCACTGGCCACCAAATCCCTTTCGGTTGCCGAAGACATTCTGACGGCCAATCCGGACCTGACCGGAATTTTTGCTTCGAACGAAACCTCTTCGGTTGGAGCAGTCAACGCCATCCGCCAGCGCAATCTGGCTGGCAAAGTCACGCTGGTTGGTTTTGATTCCAGCCCCGACCTGGTTCGCAGCATTAAAGAAGGCGGCATTGATTCCCTGGTGCTGCAAGACCCTTACAAGATGGGTTACGAAGGCGTCAAAACGATTGTGGACAAACTGGCAGGCAAAACGCCTGAACGCCGCATTGATACCGGCGTCAAGCTGCTGACCAAAGAAAACTTGGACACGCCGGAAATGCAGCGGTTGATCAAGTAATTGCCAATTATTCTCGCCGCTGATTTTCGCAGACCTGCGCAGATCAGCGAGAATCTGTGAAAATCTGCGGCGCGATTTCTCTCTACTCCATGCCTACCAACTCTCTTGCGCTGGAAATGCGCGGCATCTCAAAATCGTTTTCCGGCAACACCGTGCTGGACGGAGTGAACATCACTGCCAGGGCTGGTGAAGTGCTGGCATTGCTTGGCGAAAACGGCGCAGGCAAATCCACGCTCATGAAAATTCTGGCTGGCGTACACCAGCCGGAAACGGGTGAAATTCTGATTGACGGCCAACCAGTGAAATTCGCGCGTCCGGCGGATGCGCTCAGCGCTGGCATCGCAATGATTTATCAGGAATTGTCGCTTGCGCCGCATTTGACCGTCGCCGAAAACATTTTCCTGGGGCGCGAACCGTTGAAAGTTTCTGCTCTTGGCTTTATCAACGACCGTGAATTGAACGAACGCGCCAAAAAGCTGCTGGGAGAATACGGCTTTAACCTGAATCCGAAAGCGCGCGTTGGCAGTTTGAGCGCCGCCGACCGCCAGCAAGTCGAAATCACGCGCGCCATTGTCGAAGCCAAACGCGTGATCGTGATGGACGAACCCACGTCTTCGCTGACCGACAGCGAAGTCAAAGAGTTGTTCAGGCTAATCCGCGATCTGAAAAAGCGTGGCTTGGCGGTGATTTACATTTCTCACCGCTTGGAAGAGCTGGATGAAATTGCTGACCGCGTCACGATTTTGCGCGATGGCAAAGAAGTGTATTCGGGCGTTTGGGGTGACATCACAACTGACGAAGTCATCAAGCATATGGCCGGACGCGAACTCAAGGAAATTTTCCCGCCCCGTAAAGCCAGCACAGGCGAAGTGAAACTGCGCGTTCGCAATCTGACGCTGCTTCCGAAATTTGAAGGCATCAGCTTCGAAGCTCGTGCCGGTGAAGTCGTGGGCATCGCTGGCCTGGCGGGAGCAGGACGCACGGAACTGGTTGAAGCGATTTTCGGCGCCACGCATGCGACCAGCGGCGAAATCGAACTGAACGGCGAAAGGATTCTGTATTCGCAACCCAGCAAATCTGTTCCGCTGGGCTTGAGTCTGCTGACTGAAGACCGCAAGCGAACCGGTTTGTGTTTGAATCTGCCGCTGGCGACGAACATCACGCTGGCCAACACACGCGCCCTGGTCAAAAGCGGACGGCTGCAAGCCAAGCTGGAAACTTCTACCGCGCAAAACTTCATTCAGAAGCTGAACATTCGCCCGCCTGCTCCGGCCAAACCCGTTGGCCGCCTGAGCGGAGGCAATCAGCAAAAATCTCTGTTGGCGCGATGGCTGTTCGCCAATTCTCAGGTCTTTATGCTGGACGAACCAACGCGCGGAGTTGACGTTGCCGCTCGGTCGGAAATTTACCGAGAGGTCAACGAACTGGCCGAAGCAGGCGCAGCCGTCGTCATGGTTTCTTCTGATTTGCCGGAACTGCTGGGAATGGCGGACCGAATTTTGGTCATGCGGCGCGGAAAGCTGGTGGCGGAATTGGACGCCCGGCAAACAACCCAGGAAGAAGTTCTGAAATACGCCGCAGTCGAAGAAAATTGATCGCATAACTCGACAGTCATTACCCATTACAC
>CAYLJQ010000829.1:0-3217 GCA_964383955.1 uncultured Heliomicrobium sp.
TTTATCTGTCTGGAAAAACAATCTCATTCACTTAAGCGAGAAAACTGATTGCGGGGTGTCACATTTCAGAAACTTTTTTAAGACTTTTTCAAGGCTGTAAAAATCTTAGCCAACGCTGACTTGCGGCATTGAATCTGACAGCCGCAACAAGCGCGGAAATTTGCGGCCCCTTCACCAAAGGCGGCCACTCTGAACCTCAATACTTATCAAACCTGATTTTCCAGACCGTCATAAACGAGTTTAGGAAGAGGTGTGTCAGCCCCTCTAAATTCGCGATGGCAATTCAACAACCGGAGGTATCGTGATGGCGGTATCAGCCTATGACAGGATGGCGCATTTGTGGCGGCGCGCAGCGTTCGGCGCTCGTCCGGACGAAATCAACAACTACATAAAGCTGGGATTTGAAGCAGTCGTAGACCAATTGATCAATTTTGAAAATGTTGCCGAATCGCCCGATGTGCCCGCTCAGCCGACAACTACCGGCGGAGGATTCGACATTCAGCTTCTGGACATTGACAACATCACTTCGTGGTGGCTGACCCGAATGATTTACACCAAGCGTCCTTTGCAGGAACGAATGGCAATTTTCTGGCACGACCACTTTGCGACCGCCGTCAGCAAAGTCAATGTGCCGAATGGCTTGAAGTACATGTACTGGCAAAATATTGCCTTTCGGCAATATGCCACTGGCGATTTCCGCGCTCTGTGTAAAGCCATGAATCGTGACCCGGCGATGCTGTGGTGGCTGGACAACTATCTGAACATCAAAGGCAGCCCTAATGAAAATTACGCGCGCGAACTGATGGAAATTTTCATGCTCGGACTGGATGCGTTTTTTGCCGGAGGCTACACAGAACCGGACGTTCAGCAAGCCGCGCGTGCTTTTACCGGTTGGACGATTCGCAGAGGTGCGGATGCTCCGGTCAATAACAATCCCAATGGCCCTTTGACCGATCCGGCGCAAGCGGTTCTTATTCCTCCCAGCGTCAATGACAACTCTCCGGTAACGCGCAACCACGATTATGGTGATAAGACCGTTTTCGGCGTGGTCCAGAATTTCAATGGCGACGACATTGTTGACCTGATTCTGAACAAAGAGCCGCAGCGAACCCATGCAGCACGCATGCTGGGCAAAAAACTCTTCGAGCATTTCGCCTATGAAAACCCGGAACCTCCCGTTCTCGACCACATGACTGCCGCCGTGCTGCGCCACAACTTCAACATCAAGCTGGTCTTGCGCGATCTCTTTTTGAATACAAAAGAGTTTTACTCTGAAAAGGCGATTCATTCGCTGGTCAAATGGCCTGTGCATTACATCATCAGCGGCGTGCGGCTGCTACAAGCAACAGTGCTGACACGCGGACTGAACGGCGGTGGTCGCGGGCAGGCGCAGCAAACTACGCTGGACGCTATGGGGATGGCGCTGCTGAATCCGCCGGATGTTTTTGGATGGCCTGGCAAAGAAGAATGGATCACGACTTCGCAATTGCTGGCGCGCGACAATTGGGCAAACGCTTTGGCCACGAATCGCAGCACAACCGCAGGGAATACAGGAATCCCGATAGATACGGTGCTTTCCACAGGCGGGCTTGGACCAACCGCGACGGCAGAACAAGTCGTGGACTACTTCACGCTGCTGCTGATTCAACGGCGATTGCCCGCCAACGTCCGCCAGGCATTGGTGGATTACCTGAAAATGAATGACAACGGATCAATCGGCACGTTCACACTTGATGCAACGACCAAAGACAAAAAGGTTCGCGGTTTGATTCATCTGTTGTTGTCTCGGCCAGAATGCCAGAATTTTTGATGGAGGGTTTATGTCGAACAGAACACGAAGAGATTTCATCAAAACCGGCGCGGGTGCAGTGGGCGCAGGGCTTGCGTTGCCGGTGATCAACAAACAGGCGATGGGGACAACCGTCGTCCAAATGCTCCGGGACGAACTGGCCGCCGATGGCAGAATTCTGGTCGTAGTTGAACTCGCCGGGGGCAATGATCCACTGAACACGATTGTTCCGCTTGGCCAGTACAACACCTATGCCAGCTTTCGTAGCCGAATTGCCATTCCCAAGGAACAGGTTTTACCGCTGTTCGGGACAACGACGATGGGATTGTCACCCAACCTGAGCGCAATCAAGCCACTTGCCGACGCTGGCAAAATGGCTGTCATTCAAATGTGCCATTACCCGAATCCGAATCTTTCGCACGACGGTTCGCGTTCGATTTACCGGCAAGGCGATGCTTCCGGCAGCGTCGCCAACGGCGGCACAGGATGGATTGGACGGCATTCGGTGCTGTTCGGCAACAGGACCAATTCGCTGGATACTGTGGGCATCGGCGGAGTCAATTCGACGCTGTATGCGCCAGGAGCAAAAATTTCCGGGATACTAAACGATGCGCAAGGCAATGCCTCCGGCTACCTGTTCCGAACTGACGACCGCTATCCCGGCGACCGAAATAACCAGTTGTCAGTCGCCCGCATCAACGACAACACGATCAGCACAAAACCTTACCAGGAACTCAGCGAATCTACACAGATTGATGCCTTGAACAGCGCCGACCTCGTCGCCCAGGCCACAAGCACTTATCAAAGCACAGTGACGTATCCGGCAAACAATGGTTTTGCCGCCGGATTGAAGCTGATCGCAAAGCTGGCAACGTCAACAACACCGCTGCTGGGCACACGAGTTTTTTACATCACCCAGGGCGGTTACGACACGCACGCTGACCAAATCAACGATCAGCCAACGTTGCATAGAACGTTGGCTGAAGGATTGAAAGCGTTTTACGACGATCTGGCTGCCCACAACCTGGCTGACAAAACGCTGATCATGGTCTGGTCGGAATTTGGACGCCGCGTCGCCGACAACGCCAGTGATGGAACGGATCACGGCCAGGCCAACAACATCTACTGCATCGGCAATCGAGTCATTGGCGGAGCTTACGGCGCTGATCCAAAACTGAATGATCTGCAAAACGGAAATCTGAAGAACAACTTCGATTTTCGCGATGTGTATTCGACCATTATTCAGAACTGGTTTGGCAATTCCGCCAGCGATGCGCAGCAAATTTTGAACGGTTCCTACGCGAATCTAGGTTTTTTGATGTAAGTGCGGAGAAGGCGAAGCTCATCAATTCGCCACTGAAAGGAGTTTCAGCATGAAATTTCGTACAAATTTTGTCTCAACGGTTCAAAAAAAATGGCGATTCGCAG
>CAYLJQ010000830.1:0-3208 GCA_964383955.1 uncultured Heliomicrobium sp.
ATCTTCTGACCAACGGCGTTGGTGGTCGGAAAAAAGCGGTCGGCGACATCCTGGCCAATGAAACATACCAGCCGAGCACCCGCGTCGTCCGTTTGATTGAATGACCGCCCTTCGGCGATTTCCTTGTTTTGAATCTCGATCATATTGGCAGTCATCGCCTGCAAGCTGACGCCGATCAAGGATTCTTTGGCAAACTTCAGTTCGACCATTTCCTGTTCCTGCGCGCCCACGTCTTTGATGGAGCCTTCGCCAATGTGTTCACGCAGCACGGCCAGATCGTCCATCGTCACGTCTTTGTTGTGTTTTCGGGCTTGTTCGTAAGCGTCGAGGCTGGAAAAGTCTTCGATGGCAAATTTCTGCACCGTGAAGGCGTTCGTGCCGATGTTGGCAATTTTTTCGTCAACGTATTTGTTGAAGCCTTCGATCAAGGAAACGACCACAATTACGGTCGCCACGCCGAAGATGACTCCCAGTAGCGTCAGAAACGACCTTAGTTTGTGAGAATGGATGGAATCGAGCGCCAGTTTGATTGCTTCGATGAAGTGCATAAATGTCCCTCAGGCTTGTTGCGAAGGTGAAACTACGTTGGTTGTCGCGCTCAGGTTCGGCACATTTTGATGCTTGAAGAAGGAGGATGCACTGGCGGGAAGTATTGATTGCGGAGTGCGGAGTTGGGATTGCGGATTTGCACAACAATGTGCTGCTTGAATCCGCAATCAACACTCCGCACTCCGCAATCGAATCAGTCTTGAATCGTAACTTTCTTCATCACAACTTTGGTTAGTAACTTACTGCCCGGATCCCCAGGTTGAGTGGGCTGAGAAGCGATTTTTTCTACAACATCAATCCCTTCAACCACTTCGCCAAAAACGGTGTACTGGCCGTTCCAGTCTGGATTATCACGAAGACAGATGAAAAATTGACTGGTGGCACTATTCGGATCGTTGGTTCTAGCCGCACCCAACGTGCCCTTTACAAATGGTTTTTGACTGAACTCTGCCTGCACTTTGGGCTGACCAGGTTGTCCCATTCCCCAAGTGTTTCTGTCATCTGTGCGTGTATTCGGATCACCGCCCTGAATCAGCAGGCCGGGCACTGAGCGATGAAATGCCAAGCCGTCATAAAACCCTTCGCGAGCCAGCTTTTTGAAATTCTCCACGTGCTTCGGCGCAGTTTCAGCGTCAAGCTTCAATTTGATCTGGCCAAAGTCCGTGTCAATCACTGCCACGCTGCCGCCACCTTTTGAACAAGAACCGGCGACCAACGCCAGCACCAACACAATCAAAATTCGGGTAAGTTTCATAAACGATGAAGTCCTTTTTTCCTTTGTTGATAATTACATTCCAAGCCCGCTTCCTACCGGTCGCGGTACTGATTCAGCCTTCTAGCTTTGCTTTCAAAATTTCATTGACGGCCTGCGGATTGGCTTTGCCGCCGGAAGCTTTCATCACCTGGCCGACAAAAAATCCCATCAGAGCTTTTTTGCCTGCGCGGTAATTTTCTGTTTCCTTCGGGTTGGCGGCGATCACTTCGTCAACGACTTTTTCAATTGCCGAAGTATCCGTAATCTGCACCAAGCCTTTTTCCTTAACGATGTCCGCCGGAGCTTTACCGGTCGCAAACATCTCCGCAAACACGTCTTTGGCGATTTTGCCGGAAATCGTTTTATCGTCAATCAGCCGGATCAGCGCGCCCAGGTTTTCCGGCTCGATCTTGCAGCCAGCAATATCCGTTTCGGCGTTTTTCACTTCGCGCAGCAATTCCGACAAAATCCAGTTGGCCGCCGCGCGATGATTGCCGGAAGCCTGGATGGTTTCTTCAAAGTAATCGGCCAAAGCACGTTCGCCGGTCAACGTGAACGATTCGTCGGCGTTCAATTCGTAATCGCGCATAAACCGCTGGCGGCGATCTTCCGGCAGTTCGGGCAAAGCGGCTTTCAGCGTTTCAATCCATTCGGCGCTGACTTCCAGCGGAGGCAAATCCGGTTCGGGAAAGTAGCGGTAATCGTGCGCGTCTTCTTTCGACCGCATCGTGTACGTCTTGTTGTCCTTTTCGCTCCACAGCCGCGTTTCCTGAACCATCGTGCCACCGGCTTCCAGCAAAGCGATCTGCCGATCAATTTCGTAATCAATCGCTTTCTGCAAAAACCGCAGCGAATTGACGTTTTTGATTTCGGCGCGGGTTCCAAGTTTTTCCTGGCCAACGGGACGAACGGAAACGTTCGCGTCGCAGCGCAAATTGCCTTCTTCCATATTGCCGTCGCACACGCCGATAAATTGCAGCGTCCGGCGCAGAAAGCCGACGTAATCATAGGCTTCCCAACTGGTGCGAAAATCCGGTTCGCTGACAATTTCCAGCAGCGGCGTTCCGGCGCGGTTCAAATTGACGTGGGTTTTGTCCGGGTCGCCGATGTCGTGAACCGATTTGCCCGCGTCTTCTTCGATGTGCGCGCGCGTAATGCCAAATCGTTTCGGCTTCCATTCGGTTGGCCGCCCGGCGTCGTCGCGCTCGCAGGTCAGAATTTCCACCGCGCCGAGTTCTGAAAACGGTTTGTCGTATTGGGAAATCTGATAGCCTTTCGGCAGGTCTGGGTAAAAGTAATTTTTGCGAGCGAAGATGGATTCATTGTTGATGCGCAGATTCAGCGCCAGCGCCGCTTTGCCGGCATTCAGGATGACATCACGGTTCAAAACCGGCAGCGCGCCCGGCAATCCCAGGCAGACCGGACAAGTATTGTCGTTTGGCTCTTGCCCGAATTGGGTCGAAAAACCGCAAAAGATTTTTGAGTCGGTATTGAGCTGCGCGTGAACTTCCAATCCGATGACAGCTTCCCAGCCTTCTTTCACTGATTTTCTCCTTGCCGGATGATGATTGCTTGAGCGTGAGCGGCGGATTATAGCACGGCTATCTTTTATGAAAATGGCTGGAAAATCGTCCGTCATGAACTCAGCGCGCAGCGAAACCCGTAATCGCTGTATTGATATTCCGGCGGCAGACTGCTGCGCGCGGCTACGCGGGCGATCTTGATCTGATGCCGCCAAGAGCCGCCACGCGAAGCGCGCCGCGTCCCTTCAATCGGTCCTTGAGGATGGTTTGACGGCGAAATGTTGTAATAGCCAGCGTCGTACCAATCCGCGCACCATTCGTGAACGTTTTCAGCGATGTCGTATAACCCGAAGCCGTTCAGCGGACGACCACCGACACGCTC
>CAYLJQ010000831.1:0-3206 GCA_964383955.1 uncultured Heliomicrobium sp.
GAGTGAGGCCGCCAGACTTGCAACTGTCTAAGCCCATTTACTTCGTAAACTATGGTAGTGGGGATCAAACGAAGCTAAGGCAGACTAAAAGAGAGTCTTTAGAGGCATAGCTCGATTTTATAAAGAACTGAGCATAGCAAAGCTCAATAAGGGCACTTTGGAATTAATGCTAGTGATACTTACGGAAGGGGCAAATTCGCTCGCGAAACAAGTACCAAGTATATCGTCTAAAATAAGGTCGCCAACGAATTATGGTGACTGCTAGGGGAAACCACGTTAATCATTAACAAATCTCCAGTCAGTGAAGGACAATTTAAAGAGACTCGATTCACGGATTTTCCTTGTGGGGCAGCGCGCTAATTTGAATGGATTAGCGCCCAGTGAGGCTCACCACGCGGCGAAAGATACCTCAGTTTATTCGTTATGTCCAACTGTAAATCTACGGAGGCATTCGAGTTCAGAGGTCAAGTACGGGTCTTGCGACTTTGAAACTCTGTGTTAAGCTCAATGCCAGCAAACTTCTGAGCCGGTTGAAACCTGCTTACCCCAATGGAAATTGCAAAGGAGAATTAAAATGCAAAGGAATCTTGTTGCCAGGATTTTGTGTGTGACGTTTGTCATGACACTGGTCGGTCTTGTTGTTTTTGGTCAAAACAAAACTTCTGATAAGGCCGCAGACAAAAAAACTGCCGCTTCTTCCACTCAAAAAGCTCCACCGCCGCCACCCAAAAAAGCAGAAGAACTGCTTGATCTGAATACTTGCACCAAAGAGCAGTTGGTTGCGTTGCCTGGAGTTGGCGATGCGTATGCGGATGCCATCATTAAAGGTCGTCCCTACAAAGCCAAAAATGAATTGGTTTCAAAGAAAATCGTGCCAGCGGCAAATTACAAGAAATTTTCCGGCAAAGTGATCGCCAAACAGAAATGATGGATTTGCGCAATCGCATTTAAGACTCAAGCGACGCGTTCGTCTCGTCAGCCTTCAAGTTCCTGATGAACTGTCGCTTGTGCTCTTTGAGTGGGGCGTTTATGATCCCCGCCGTTTCAGGTTCATCAGTAGTCCAATCATCTAAATATCTACACCTTGGAGGAAGAGCAAATGAGCATGGAAGCTCTTGGCATGGTCGAAACGAAGGGGTTTGTCGGCGCAGTTGAGGCCGCCGATGCAATGGTCAAAGCTGCCAATGTATTGCTGGTCGGCAAAGAATATATTGGAGCAGGCCTTGTAACCGTATTTGTACGCGGGGATGTCGGAGCCGTGAAAGCTGCGACCGATGCAGGAGCCGCTGCCGCTCGTCGAGTCGGCGAATTGGTTTCAGTGCATGTGATCCCGCGTCCTCATATTGAAGTCGAGCGAGTTCTGCCGCGTTCTGCAGGTGCGTTGACTGGCAAAGACCAGAAAACATTGGGAGAAGGCAAAAAGAAAGACTGATCTGTTAATTTGTTATGGCAGACAAAGACCTGCAATCCATTCAAACTGCGCGCGATCTGGTGGAAGCCGCTCATCGTGCGCAATCTGTAGTCGCAAAGTTCGACCAGGCAAAAATAGATTCGATTTGTGAGACTATGGCTGTTGCCGCCCAAGGGCAATCGTTTCGGCTGGCAACCTTGGCGCACGAAGAATCTGGTTATGGCAACCCGACAGACAAGAACGTCAAAAACCTTTTTGCAGCAGTTGACGTTCACAATTACTTCAAGAATCTGAAAACGGTCGGTATTGTCCGTGATACAGGCTCTGTTGTTGAAATCGCCGTACCCCGTGGAGTTGTCGCTGCAATTATTCCTTCCACCAATCCAACCTCAACGGCGATCTTCAAGATTTTGATCGCAATCAAATCCCGCAATGCCGTCGTGCTTAGTCCGCATCCGTCAGCAACGCGCTGCGTCGTCGAAACCGCGAACATTATGCGCGAAGCCGCCATCAAGGCGGGCTTGCCTGCCGAGGCAATTGGCTGCATAGAGTTGACGTCTCTGGAAGGCACGGAAGCGCTGATGCAGCATAAGCTGACCGCAGTGATTCTGGCCACTGGCGGACTGGGGTTGGTTCGCGCGGCGTATTCTTCCGGCAAGCCGGCGTTCGGTGTTGGGCCCGGCAATGTGCCGGCCTTAATTGAGCGAACTGCCGACGTGCCGAAAGCCGTTCGAGACATCCTGGCTGGAACCTGTTTTGACTTCGGAACCATTTGCGCATCGGAACAGGCAATCGTTGTAGATGCTCCCGCAGACAAACAGGTCCGAGAGCAATTGGCTGTCCAGGGCGGATATTTTTTGAATGCCGCGCAAGCCGACCAACTGGCTAAAATTGTTGTTACTCCCAACCGCACGCTCAATCCTAAAATTGTCGGAAAACCTGCAACGACGCTTGCTGAGTGGGCTGGAATCAGCGTTCCACCGAACACGCGCTGCCTGATTGCTGAAGCCGGAGGAATTGGCCGCGAATTTCCGCTTTCCATCGAAAAGCTGTCGCCGATTCTGGCGTATTACGTGGCGAATGGGCTGGAAGAGGGAAGCATGCTGTGCGACGAGATTTTGCATTACGGCGGAATGGGTCACACTTCTTCGATTCATACGCGCAACCGCGACGCGGCATTGCAATACGGCTTGCTGATGCCTACAGCCCGGGTTGTTGTTAACACGCCCTCGACACATGGAGCGATTGGTTTTTCGACAGCGCTTGCGCCTTCAATGACGCTCGGTTGCGGATCCTGGGGAGGTAACGTTACGTCGGATAATATTTCGCCGCTGCACTTGATGGACATCAAACGTGTAGCGTTTGAGACTCGCCCGGTAACTTCGACCGAACCAGTACAGGCCACCGTTGCAGCGCCTTCTCCGCAGGTTTCCGCTTCGTTCATCCCGGCTGCCTCGGTTCCTCCGCAAATTAACCGCGCTGCAATCGCTGCATTGGTGGATAATTTTTTGGCCGCGCGTCCAGTCAGCGCTCCTGTTCCAAGCACGCCACCGCCGGCTGAAAAAAAGCCTGAGCCTGCGCCTCCAACCAAAAACAATGGTCATAAAGCGGCGGAATTCGTTTGTGAAGAAGATGTTCGTAAAGCCTTAGCCAAAGGCGAAAAGATTTACATCAACGCCAAAACGATCTTGACGCCTTCGGCGCGAGACCTGGGCAATGAGCGCGAAGTTTTTGCCAAAGGCGCTTAAGGGTTAGGTTGATTCTTGTTGGATCGCACAGTGAATTAGACCAAGGT